>JAIVGU010000191.1 GCA_020201445.1 Halobacteriales archaeon | reverse complement strand
GGTCTGCGTCGTGGACGGGTTCCCGCCCATCCAGCTCGGCTGTCTCTGAAGCTAAAAAGCAGCGCCCTTTGCCGAAGGCGTGGCGCTGCTGCGAATGGACAACGTCCTCATCGTGGTCGACGACCTGGAGGCCGCGAAGGCGTTCTTCGTCGCGCTGGGCATGACGCTCGCAGGTGAGACGACAGTCGAGGGCGCGTGGGCGGATCGGGTCGTCGGACTCGAGAACGTCCGGGCCGACATCGCCATGATGCGGACGCCGGACGGCCACGGCCAGGTCGAGCTCTCCAAGTTCCACGCGCCCGCCGCGGTCCGGTTCGGCCCCGAGAAGGTGCCTTCGAACACGTTGGGCATGCGCCGCATCATGTTCGCCGTCGACGACCTTGATGCAACGCTCGCCCAGGTCCTCCCCCTCGGCGCGTCCCTGGTCGACGAGGTCGCGCAGTATGAGGACAAGTACCGGCTCTGCTTCGTCCGCGGCCCCGAAGGGATCGTGGTCGGGCTGGCGCAGCAGCTTGCCTGAGGCCCGGAGTGGCAGGTCGCCGGGGGCACGTTGGACGCCTCAACACCCGCTTCCACCCATCCCCGGCGCCAGAGCGCAACTCCGGTCGCGGGGCCCCGACTCCGGTTGTCGAACAGGGAAGAGGTTGTGGAACGCGCCGTGTCCGGACTCGGCTTTGCACCTAAACCCCCGACGCGCCGCGGACCGGAGCAGGGATTTCGGGGACGACGGGGATTTTCCTTGCGGGTGTCGTGCCCCAGGCAATCCCCGCAATCCTCGGAATCCCTGCTCGGGGGGAGTTTGGGTGCAAGCCTCCGGACTCCTGACGCTCAAATAGCCCCTGCCCGTCGCCGCGTCCATGGTCGCGCCTCCGCCCCCGCCCCAATGGAGCGAGCGGCAGCGCTACGTGTTCAAGCGCACGCTGGAGGAGCTGGAGCAGTACCGCGGCACCGGCACCTCGCTCGTCACCCTCTACGTGCCCCCCACGCGGCAACTCTCCGACGTGGCGGCGATGGTGCGCGACGAGATTGGGCAGGCCAGCAACATCAAGTCCAAGTCCACCCAGGACGCGGTGACGGGGGCGCTGACCTCCATCCTGGCGCGCCTCAAGAACTACAAGTCGACGCCGCCGCACGGGCTGGCCATCTTCGTGGGCGACGTCAACGTGGGCGCGGGCAAGACGATGTTCGTGGCGCACATCATCGAGCCGCCGATGCCCATCTCGACCTACCAGTACCGCTGCGAGTCCACCTTCAACCTGGAGCCGCTCAAGGCGTTGGGCTCGGTCGAGGACGTCTACGGCCTCATCGTCATCGACCGCAAGGAGTGCAGCATGGGCTTCCTGCGCGGCAAGGCCATCGTGCCGGTCTTCAACCGCCAGTCGCAGGTGCCCAGCAAGCACGGCCGCGGCGGCCAGTCGGCGCAGCGCTTCGAGCGCCTCATCGAGATCGCCGCCCACGAGTGGTTCGTCTACTGCGCCGAGAAGGCGACCGAGATCTTCCTCAACTCCGACATCAAGGCGCTGCTGCTGGGCGGTCCCGGCCCCACGAAGGAGTTCTTCGCGCGCGAGGAGTTCCTCCACCACGAGCTGCGCAAGAAGCTCCATCCGCAGTTCTTCGACGTCGGCTACACCGACGACGACCAGGGGCTCAAGGAGCTGGTCGAGGGGGCGGGCGGCGCCATCCAGGGCATCGCCATGCTGGGCGACCGCAAGCTCGTGCAGCAGTTCCTGCGCGAGACGGCGAAGACCGACGGCGGCCTCGGCACCTACGGCGAGGCCGAGGTCCGCGCCGCCTTGGAGGCGGGCGCCGCCGAGCACCTGCTGCTGTCGGAGAGCCTGCGCAAGGTCCGCCTCACCTTCACCAACCGCTCCACCGGCGAGGCCGTGCAGCGCACCGTGGCCGTCCTGCAGGTCGAGGACGCCATTGCGGAGCAGGGCAAGAAGTGGGGCGGCAACCAGACCGAGGTGGAGCGCAAGGACGTCATCGAGGAGCTGAGCGACCTCGCCGAGGGGTCTGGCGCCCAGGTCCACATCGTGAGCGGGGCAAGCGAGGAGGGCGGGATCCTCATGAACGCCTTCGGCGGGATTGTCGCGTTGCTTCGCTACAAGTTCCGTTAGCCGACGACGGACGGGACCGCGAACGTCGCGAAACCACGGAAGGAGGCTCCGCGAATTCCGCGTCTTCCGCGGTTCGGGGCGCGAAATCCACCTCTGTCAACCGGGAAGGTGCGGAAACCGCGGAACAAGTCTCTGTCTCACGGTCCCAATGGAACTTCTGGGCCTTCGCGTGGTTCCGCAGTTCAGCGGGCTGGCTACGTGGCTGCGATGGCACGGCGCGCAACCATCCAGCGCCGCAGCGACAGGGCCCACGACGCTGCCAGGAAGACGCCGCCGAGGGTGAGGCTGGCGACGAACGCCCAGGGGCCAGAGAAGTAGGCGTAGGCGAGGCCGGACAGGACGAAGACGAGGGCGTACTTGGCGGCGGAGCCGAGGGCGATGAAGGAGAAGGAGCGCACGGGGCGCCAGCCGTTGACGGCGATGAAGGCGCCCGCCACCGGCAGGACGGGGACGACGCGGTTGAGGAGCAGGAGGCGCTCGTCGCGCACCAGCATGGCGGTGGTGTAGCCGGCCATCAGGCGGCGCACGAGGCGGGGGGCGCCGAGGGTGTCGACGATGGTGTAGAGGATGAGGGCGGCGCCCACCTCCATGGCGACGATGAGGCCGAGCAGCGTGGCCCCCCAGGCGAGGCTGGGGTCCTGGGTGAAGGCGAGCAGGGCGGCCACCTCGGGCATGAGGGGGAGGCCGAGGCCGTCGAGGAGGAAGACGAGGGCGAGCGCCGCGACGGGGTGGGCGACCACCACCTGCCAGACCGCAAGCTCCTCCATGCCGGCCGTCGACCCGGCCGGAGATTCTTAAGGCAACCGACCGGAGATTCCCGTGGGCTCAGGAGGGAGCACCTGGTCGAGGCTGGCCTGCGGGACGTCGGGCCACCAGCGGCCGACGATGTGGACCGCAACGGCGGCGAGCACCAGCCCGGCGGCGACGTCGACCACCCAGTGGATGCCGAGGTAGACGGTGGAGAAGACGATCATCGCCGCCAGGACCCAGGAGAGGTGGCGGTAGCGGCGGGAGGGGCCGTGCCAGGCGACGCCCGCCATGGCCACGCTGATGGCGGTGTGCAGGCTGGGGAAGCAGTTGTTGATCTCGTTGAAGCTGTAGAGGTGGTCGCGCACCCACTCGTAGCTGGTGGCGATGTTGGTGACGCGGGGGTCGTAGGCCCACACCTCGCGCACCGGCAGGAAGAGGTAGAACGGGAGGGCGACGGCGTAGCAGAGGGCGTACGCCCCGAGCGCCCGGCGGGCCAGCGCGCCGCGCCCCATCCAGATGCCCAGCATCGTGGTGAAGATGATGAGGAACGGGTAGCCGGCGACGTAGGCGAAGGTGAAGAGGGCGTGCAGCCAGCGCTGCGGCAGGAGGGCCTGGAGGCGGACGTGCAGGTCGCCGTCCAGGAGGGCCGCCCAGCCGGTGAAGTCGAGGCCGAGGTGCCTGGTCAGGAACGGGTCGACCTGCGACTCGATGACCTCCGGCACCAGCATCAGCACCAGGCCAGCGACGACCCAGCCGTCGCGCAGCAGCGCCTGCGTCCAGGTGTGCAGGTTCCAGTGGCGGCGCTGCCACGGCACGAAGAGGACGCCGCCCACCGCCACGCTCATCGGCAGGGCGAAGAACAGCAGCACCGCAGTGGTGTCGAGGGTGCCGGTCACGCCGTCGGGCATGGCTCTCCTGGGCTCGGCACGGCCGGGCGAGGCAGGCGGGGCATCAAAAATGGTGCGCTTCCTTCGAGGCAGGGAACGAGGGCGCGTCCATCGGCAGTGGGTCGCGGCGGGCGGCGGCCACGTCTACCTTGCCTGGCAGACCTTCGGCGAGGGCAACCTTCCGCACCGTCGCGCGTCTGGAGTGTACCGTCACGGGGGCGCCCTCCTTGCGGCCCTCGGGGCGCGTCGTGCGGCCGGTGCCGGCGGGCGGCCGTCTCGACGCGGCAGGCCTGCACGCCCGGGTCGCCGTGTCGGGGGTTCAGCCTTACGCGAACCGCACACGCGCCAACACCGACTTCGCCAGCATGGCGCGCTGCCCGACGGCCGCGTGGCGGGGGTGTGGAGCCCGGCGCGCGACGCACTCCAGGTGGCCGTCGAGGCCCGCGCGGCCCGTTGAGCCCCAGGAGAAGGAAGGGGCATCTTCTTATAGAAGTCCGGTCAATCGAAGCCCGATGACGCGGGCCGACCTCATCGAGGTGGTGCGGGAGACGCTCTCCCGCGCCGGCTTCACGGTGAGCGAGCGCTGCGACCTGCGGCCCGTCAGCTTCGACCTGGTGGCCCGCCGCGACAAGGAACTGCGCATGGTCAAGGTGCTGTCCAACGTGGACGCCCTCAGCGAGGCCATCGCCCAGGAAATCAAGGTCCTGTGCAAGTTCCTCGACGCCCGCCCCATCCTCGTCGGCCTGCGCAGCGGCACCGGCAACCTGGAGTCCGGCGTGGTCTACAACCGCCACGACATCCCCATCATGACGCCGGAGACGCTGGAGCAGGTGCTCCTGCACGGCGAGCCCCCCATGGTGTTCGCCGCGCCGGGCGGCTTCTACGTCCAGCTCGACGCCGCCGCGCTGCGCCGCGCCCGCGAGCAGGCCCAGCTCAGCCTCGGCATGATGGCCCAGATCGCCGGCGTGAGCCGCCGCGCCATCCAGATGTACGAGGAGGGCATGAGCGCCAGCATCGACGCCGCCATGCGGCTCGAGGAGTTCCTGCAGTCGGAGCTCATCCGCCCCATCAACCCCTTCGACGCCTTCGACCCCAGCGCCTTCCAGGTGCCCAGCCCCGAGGCGCAGCCCGCGGACAGCGTGGACCCGATGGAGAGCCTGGTGCGCAAGATGCTGGAGTCGCTCGGCTACGAGGTGCGCGCCACCCGCCGCAGCCCCTTCAACGCCCTCACCACGCAGGAGGCGGAGACCTTCCTCACCGGCATGGGCGAGGACTCGCCGCACCTGCGCCGCCGCGCCAAGGTGGTCACGAGCGTCAGCCAGGTCACCGGCCGCCCCGGCTTCTTCGTCGTCGAGCGCACCACCCGCACCAGCATCGAGGGGATGCCCGTGGTGACGCGCACCGAGCTGAAGCGGCTCGACGACCCCGAAGCCATCCTCCAGCTCATCCTGGAGCGGCAGGGCCGGGAACCGAAGCCGGAGTGAGCGCTCGTTTCGCCGGCAGGACAAGACTCCTTTTCTCCACGGCGGGCCGCTTCCCAGGCGATGGCCCCCACACCGCTTGCCCTGCTCTGCCTCCTCGTCCTCCTTGCCGGGTGCCAGGCACCGCCCCCCGGCGCCACGGCCCCAGACTCTGCCGCGGCCGCCACCGCCACGCCCACCGCGGGCGCCGCGCACGCCGCAGCTGGCAACGCGACGGCCGCCAGGTCCCCCGAGGTCACCCAATGGAAAGGCGACCTGGCCGGGGCGGGCGCCGACGTCCCCGGCCGCGGCCCCGTCTTCGCCGGGAGCTTCACGCCCCCCGGTGATGTCGAGGTGGGCAAGGCGGCCACCACCCTCGAGCTGGAGCTGGCCTGGACGTCCACGGCTCCGCAGGCCCTCTACCTCACGGTGAAGGACCCGGCGGGTCGCACCCAGACCGCCCACCAAAGCACGCCCCTGGCCGGCTCGCCGGTGACGCTCACGGTGCAGGCGCCCGCCGAAGGGACCTGGACCGCCATCGCGGACGCCGACGGCCCCGCTGTCCAGGAGTACACCATCACGGCCACGGTGCGCTACTAGATGCGGCACACGGAGAGCGAGGCGGCCGTCTTGCCGCTTCAGAGCGCAATCTGCCCTTCGAGGGAGCGCTTGTGCAGGTCGCGCAATGTCCAGGCGCCGAACGGGATGGCGAACAGGCCGAAGGCGCCCAGCAGCAGGAAGAAGCCGGCCGCCTTGCCCGGGTAAGGCTTGAAGCCGACGGTGTCGCTGGGCTCGAAGGCCGCGTTGAGGATGCTGCCGCCCGCGAAGGCGAACGGGGCCAGGAACAGTCCGGTGATGCCGGGGTAGACGAACCAGGCGAGGGTGCTCTCCATCTGGGCGCGGAACTGCTCCCTGTGCTCGTACGCCTCGGGGACGCCCTGCGCGACCGGGACGTCGCTGAGGGTGTGGATGTCGCGGAAGGAGTGCGCGATGGCGGCCGGCGTCGGCTGGCCGTTGCTGAGGAGGCAGTCGCCCGTGGTGGCGTCGCGCTTGCAGGCGACGTCGGCGGGGACGACGGTGGTGATGCGGGCCGGGTCGAGCGCGGCGTCCAGGATCTCGCGCGCCTTCCCGTCCTCGGCGTCGGTGCCGGCGAGGAGGTGGGGCTGGGCGCGCAGCCAGACCGCGTGGTTGGAGGCGAGGAGCTTCAGGGTGAGCTCGGCGGCCGCGATCTCCTTCTTGGTCTGGTCGACGGCGGCGGCGAAGTTCTTCTGGTCCTCCTGCGCCTTGGCGTCGCCGGGGTCGGCCTTGAGGGCGGCGTTGGCCTCGTCGAGGCGCGCCTGCTGGATGGCGAGCGCGGCGGGCTTGGCCTGCTTGGCCTTGACGGCCTCCAGGTAGTCGCCCTCGCCCACGGTCTGGTTGAGCGCCTTCACGAAGGTCGTGTGGATGCCGACCTCGGACTTCGCCTCGAAGTTGGCGAGGAGCGCGAAGCCGCCGAGGCCGAGCCCGAGGCCCAGGACGCCGGCCACGAGCGCCTTGCCGGGGGCGCGGGAGTCGGCGTCGCGGTGGCGCCGCGCCACGCGGGCCAGGACGCGCCAGCCGGCGACGAAGAGGACCACCGTCCCCAGGAGGACGAAGATCGACCACGCCAGTTCCGCCGGGGAGCCGGAGCCGCCCAGGAAGGAGCTCATTGGCGCGGCGAAGTCCCCGGGTCTTAAAACCTGTCAGATGGCAGGCCGCGGCCCGGCCCCTGGAGCGCAAACCGTGAAAGGGCGGCGGCGCCTGGAACCGGCCGTGCCCCCGCGCCAGGACGACGGCCCCCTGCTGGCGGCGCGCTGGCTGGAGGCGTCCCTCGCGTCCGGCCTGGGGCCGATGGGCGGCGCGACGTTGGTCCAGGCGGGCGACGGCTCGGCGCGGGTGGTGAAGGGCGCGGCCGCCCTGCGCGAGGCAAACCTGCTCCACCCCGGCGTGCAGCCCTACCTGCGCCTCGCCGACAGCCTGGCGAAGCAGGCGGGGGACCACGCGACGACAGCCGTCCTCCTTGCGGCCCGGCTCGTGCGCCTCGCGCTGGAGAGCGAGCAGGAGGGGTTGCCGGTGCCGGTCAGCCTGGACGGCTACGCGCTGGCGCTGCGGCAGGTGCTTGCCCGGCTGCGGACCCTGCACCGCGACGATGCGGGCGGGTGCCTGGAGACCGCCGCGCCTGGGCATGTGGGATGGGCCAGGCCAATCCTGGAAGGCTTGCGCGCGCTGCCCCGCGACGGGGTGCTGGACCTGGAGGCCATCGACGTGCGCGCCGGCCCCGTCGCGGCGCCAGAGTGGCTGGACGGCCTCGTCGCCGCGCCGCGCACCGGCCCCACCCAACCGCCGAAGCGGAGCGGCGTCCTGCTGGTAACGGAGGAGTGGAAGGCACGGCCGGCCCAGGACGTGACGCTCCGCGTGCAGGCTCCGGCCGCGCTCGCCGGCTTGGCCCGCTTCGAGGACGGACTGCGCCAAGCGGCCCTGGAGCAAGTGCAGAGCCTCCGCGTCGGTCTCCTGGCCTGCGCCCGCGGCGTCGACGCGGACCTGGCGGAGAGGCTGGGCAGCCAAGGCATCCTGGTGTGGACGGATGCGCCGCTGTCCGCGCTGCGCCGCCTGGAGCGCGCGACCGGAGCCCGCGTGGTGCCGCGCATCGGCCAAGCCGGGCCGGACGACGTTGGTCATGCAAGCTTCGAGCGCCGCCCAGCCCGCCAAGGGGGAGGCTGGACCGTGCGGGGCAGCGGGCCGGGCGCGACGCTCCTGGTCCCGGGCGCGACGGAGACGACGAGGGCGGCGGCCGTCGAGGCGGGGGAGCGGCTCCTGCGCGCGGCGGGGCTGTGGCTGCGCGAGCCGGGCGCGGTGCCGGGCGGCGGGCGCTGGCAACGCGAGGCCGCGAGGACGCTGCGTTCCGCGGCGTACGCGGCGCCAGGGAAATCCCCGCTCGCCATCCGCAACGCCGCGCGTGCCTTCGACGCCTTGGCCGACGACTTGGTGCGGAACGCGGGCGGCGACGTGCTTGCCGGGGGCATCCCCGCGGGCGGCGAAGGTGCGACCGACCCGGCGGCAGGTGTGCGCCTTGCCGTGGCGTCGGCGTTCGAGACGGCGCGGCAGGTGCTGCGCGTGGACGCCTGCCACACGAAGCGGCCCAGCACGCAGGCCGCCTTGCGTGGCGGAGGCCAACGCGTCGGCAGCCCGAAGGGGTTGCCGGGCGACATCCCGCCGCTGATGTGACCGACGGACGACGAGATGGAGCCAGGGTCCGTGCACTCCGTGGAATCCGGGGTTAGGGAGGAGGTCACGCCTTGGCGGGCACCGCGTCGGGCACCGCCTGCGGCGTCTCCTTGGGCTGGCGGCGGAACGACAGCGGCTCGCGGAACGGCTTGGTCGCCACCAGGACGAGCGGCGGGTAGAGCAGGCTCAGCCAGGAGCCCACCGCCACGGCGGCCGAGGGTGTGCCCAGGCTGGCGCCGCTCCCGCCCGCGAAGAGCGGCAGGAAGGCGTCGAGGAACACGGCGAGCGCGGCGGCGCCGACGAGGCCGAACACCAGGAATGGCTGGTCCGCCTTGGAGCGCCACAGGCCCATCCGCGTGGCCCGCACGTGCTCCCGCCAGCGGTAGGCGACGAGCCCGATGGCGAAGAGCCAGCACGCCGAGAACACCGCCAGCCCCGCGTTCTCCAGCGCCGGCAGCAGCGAGGCGAAGGCGACGAAGAAGGCCAGCGCGGCCACGAGGTAGAGCGGCCGCTCCAGGAACAGCTCCCGCAGGCTGCGCGAGCTGGTGGTCCGCACCGCGCCGCCCGCCAGCAGGACGACGAAGGCGGCGGTGCAGGCCACCGTGACCACGATGGAGACGAGGTCGAGCCCGCCGCCCAGCAGCAGGAGGCCGCCGCCCGGCCAGTAGAGGGCCCAGGCCCACAGGGAGAACTTCAAGGCGGTCCGGAAGCGGTCGAGCGTCGGGGTCACGGCAGCACCGCGGGCCGATGCGCCCCGCCGGACCATCCCCGTTGTGGTGAGATGTTTTCATTGTGAAAATGTCCGCGCCCCATCCGAACAGCAAACCCACTGAACCCTGAATCTTGTGGGGTCCATCGGCGACGGTGGGTCTACAGATTCAGTGGAATCCGTGGTTCACTGTTCCGGAACGAACCCGGCTTTGCCCCTAAACTCGCCCCCCGACCAACCAAACCACGGATTCCACGGAGAACACGGATTCAGGTCTCATCCGTGCAATCCGTGAAATCCGTGGTTTAGGGGCAAAGCCGAACGAACCCGAAACCTTGATGCCGCCCCCGCCGCTGGGCGTGCGATGAAGACCCGCACCGCCCTCCTGGCGGCCATCGCGTGCGGCGCCGCCGCGGTGGTGCTCGTGGGGGCCGACGTGGCGTTCAACGTCGACGCCGTCCTGGAGGTGCGCGCCGCCGACGGCTCGTGGAAGACGGCGGCGGAGCTGGGCGGCACCCCGCGGGCCTACCCCTCGGTCGCCGCCTGCGGCAGCCACTTCCGCCTCACCGTCACCAACCACCTCCCGTGGGGCACGACAACGGACGTCACCATCACCGCCTCCGGCCCCGGACCGCAGAAGGTGCTCCTCGACGAGGCGTGGCACCTCGGCGCGGGGGAGAGCAGGGTCCACGAGTTCCAGGTGCCCAGCGGCACGTTCGACACCCAGCCTGCGCGGAGCGACGGCGTCCCCGTGAAGGGCTCCGGGAGCGTCGAGGTGCTGCTCGGCCACGACTACGGCCGGCAGCTCTACGCCCAGGCGTGCGAGGAGGAAGCGGCATGAACGCAGGGCGTTCGTGGCGCAGGGCGGCAGCCCGGACCGTGGGCTTGGGCGCCATCAGGCGCCCGAGCCTTCGAGCGGGCCGACGGCGTCGGCTGGCGAGCCGGGCCGCAGGCACGGAGGGGGCCGCATGAACGAGCGCACCCTCCAGGGCGCCCTCACCTTCCTGGGCTTCGCCATCAGCATCATGGCGGTGTTCTACTTCGCCAGCGAGTACGTCTTCCGCGCCACCATCTCCGAGTGGACCCGGCTGGGCGCCCTCGCCCTGCTCGGCCTCTGCTTCGCGTTCCTCGGCGTCTACCTGCGCGACACCACCCTGGGGCAGCCGTTCTTCGCCGGCCCCCGCCTGGCGTGGCTGCGGCCCCCCGTCGTGATGTACCTGCTGGCGCTGTTCGCCGGCATCGCGGCGGAGGCGGTGTTCCTCGGCATGGACGACGTCGACCGCGCCGTGAAAATCCTCGTCAGCCTGCTCGTCGGCGTGGGGCTCATCGTGGCGGTCGCGCGGCGCAGCAAACACCCGGCGCCGCCCGCCCCGCCCGCCTGACACCGACCGAACCTCGGATTCCACGGATGGCACGGATTCCAGTTGCATCCGCGGAACTCCGCGTCATCCGCGGTTTCGTGGGGAAAAGCCGCGCCGACCAAACCGCGGATTGCGCGGATGACGCGGATTCAACGGAGGTTTTTGCAGAAGGGCGCCTTCCTCCGTGTCATCCGCGTCGGGGACAAGAGCCGACCAAGGAAACACGTTTCCGTGCAATCCGTGAAATCCGTGGTTTGGTGGTTGGCGGTCAGGAAAACCCATGCATCTTGACCAACTCGTCCACCGTGGTCGCCTGCTCCGCCGACTTGTCCTCCCGCCACTTCCCGGTGAAGCGGGGGAAGCGCGCGGCGAGCCCGGCGCCCTCCTTGATGCGGCCCCACGCGGCGCGGTGCGTCGGGCTCAGCGTTAGTTCGGCGGCCTGCACCTCCATGACAAGGGCGGGGTCGAACCACACGTCCGGGACCAGGCCCGACTCCACCTTCGCCGGCTTCTGCCCGCTCACGTGGGGCGCGAAGCGGTCCTTGAGCGTCATGAGGGTGGCGTCGTCGAAGCCGGTGCCCAGCTTGCACACCGACTGCCACGTCCCCGTCTCGGGGTCGTAGGCGGCCATCAGGAGCGCCCCGTACCAGCCGGCGCGGCGGCCGCGGCCAAAGAAGGCGCCGACGCACACGAGGTCCATCGTGTCGACGAGCGCCTCGGTGTAGTCGGTCTTGAACTTGATCCAGGCGAAGCCGCGGCTGCCCGCCTTGTAGGGCGCCGTGGGGTCCTTGCACATGACGCCCTCGGCGCCGTCGGCCACCGCCTGGTCGAAGAACAGTTCCATGCCCTCCACCGTCGTGGCCTCCTGCAGCGTGCTCATCCGCACGGGGCCGTCGTCGGGCACCACCTTGGCGAGGCGGGCGCGGCGGGCCTCCATCGGCTCCTGCAGCACCGGCTCCCCGCCTACCGCGAGGCAGTCGAACAGGAACAGCGTCACCGGCACCTCCGCCACCACGCGCTCCAGGTCGGTCTTGCGGCCGCGCCGGCGGCTGATCTCCTGGAACGGGCGCAGGCGGCCCTGCTCGTCCAGCGCGACCGCCTCCCCCTCCACGATGCACTCCTTGCCCTTGAGGACGCGCGCCACGTTGGCCACCACGTCGGGGAACTGCGCGGTCATCTCCTCCAGCCGCCGCGAGAACAGCCGCACCGGCCCCTTGGCGGGCACGTGCGCCTGGATGCGCAGGCCGTCGTACTTGTACTCCATCGCCACGCGGCCTGCCATCTTCTCCAAAATCTCCGGGAGCGTCTTGAGCCGCTCCGCCGCCATCGGGCGCACCGGGGTTCCGAGCTGGATGCCGAGCCGGTCCACCGCCTCCATGCCGCCCACGGCCAGCGCGTCCGCCACGACGGCGAGGTCGCTGCGGAGGTCGTAGGCGCGCTCCAGGCGGGCCCGCACCGCCACCTGCTCGGCACGCTCGGCCTCCTCCTGCTCCTGCACGCTGCGCACGCCGCGGCCCAGGTGCCACGAAGCCAGCGCGTCGAGGAACGTCATGTCCGCCACGCCCAGCCGCAGCCGGCCCGCGACAGTGCGGGCGAGGTAGCGCGCCTCCAGCGGCGACGCCTCCACGAGGAGCTTGGCGAGCAGGCGCTGCTTGGCCTGCTGCGAGCCCGCGCCGCCGGTGCGCGCGATGGCCTGGAGTTGCCCGAAGACCTCCACCACGCCCGAGGGCGCCGCGCCGAACAGGCTCGCCTGCTTCTTCCCGCCCTCCTGGCCCAGCACCGCCTCCGCCGCGAGGCCGAGGTCGCCCTTCTCGTGGTAGATGCGCGTCAGCTCCGCGATGGCCTCCTCCGACTTCGTGGAGACGCCGCTGGCGATGGCGAGCGCCTTGAGGATCTGCTTCTCCGCGAGCCCCACCTCGACGCCCTCCCAGTCCGGCGCGACGGCGCCCTGGAGCAGGCGGACGGTGGCGACCATCTCGCCCTTCTTGACGCGCTCCAGCATCTCGACGAGGATGCGGGTCATGTCGAGCCGGCCGGATGTCTGCTCCAGCCGCTCGAAGAAGGACGCCAGCTCCGCGTACTGCACGGGCGCCGCAGCCGGGGCGCACGGAAAAGGCTGGCCGAAGCCCTCCGAAGTGCTAGCGGTTGTGCAGGGCCGCTGAAACCCGGTCCAGGAGTGCTTTTGTCGTTGAGACGGCGAAGAAGGCGTCCTCCCGGTCGGGCTCCCAATCTGAGTCAATGGCGGTTTCCAAGTGCAGGGCAAGTGACAGATAGTCGGAGATGCGTTTGACGGCCTTGGGATCAATGGCCGCTGCGAGCCCAAGTTCGTCTTGGCGCTTCAGAATGGAGTCAATGGCCTCCCGGCACTCCTTGTGGGCGTGGTCCCAGTGGCCCAAGTCGAGTTGCGTGACTGCTTTCCCGAGCCGGGCGTACTCGCCGGCCAGCTGGTCGTGCTTCGTTGCCATCGAAGCGCGGACTTCCCAAATCTGAATGTCGCCGTAGCCGAGGCGGTGTAGGAACTCTTCGACCCATTGGGAACGGGGCACTTGCTTTGAGCGCTCGGCCCACAGGGTCATCGTGTAGGGTTCGCCCCCTGCTTCCGGGAAGGCGAGGAACGTGATGCGGACCCACACATTGAACTGCAAGTCGCCGCCGCGTCTTAGTTCCTCAATTTTCTGGATGCCCAGTGGCGAAAGCGGCATATGAATGTCGGAGACACCGACGTACTGGTTGACATTACGCTGAACCCTGCCCTGCATGGGGCGGCTTGATTCGCCCAAGCGGACATCCACCTTGCCGTGCGACTGCAAGTTGAGCGTCGCCACATAATGTAACGGAATCAGGTGGAGGTGACCCGGAATGCCTCGTTGGGGAGCGTGATGTCGACCCGTAGATCCAAGCCACCGTGGAGCGAGCTCTGTGAGGCGGCGAGGTAGACGTCCGTGACTTGCAGGTCTGCCACGAAGAGGGCCAAGCAGGCGCCTTTCAAAGCCACGCGGTCTGGGGGCCAGCCTTGCTTTTTATGCGCCCGCCAAGTGGACCCTCCGTGCATCCCATCGGGAACATCCGCGGCACGCTGTCGCGCCACCTGGAGGGCCGCACCATCGTTCTGGCGGTGGCCGGCTCCATCGCCGCCGTCAAGGCCGTGGAGTTGGCGCGCGAGCTGGCCCGCCACGGCGCCGAGGTGGTGCCCGTGATGTCGGACGCGGCGGCGCGCATCCTGCACCCTGACGCGCTGGAGTTCGCCACCGGCCGCAAGCCTATCCTGCGCCTCACCGGCGCCGTCGAGCACGTCTCCCTGCTGGGCAACGTCAAGGGCAAGGCGGACCTGCTGCTGGTCGCGCCCGCCACCGCGAACACAGTCAGCAAGATGGCGCTCGGCATCGACGACACGCCCATCACGACCTGCGCGACCGTCGCCTTCGGCAGCAGGACCCCGGTCGTCGTGGCGCCGGCGATGCACGAAGTGATGCTCGACCACCCCATCGTCGCGGAGCACCAGCGCACCCTCGTCGGGCGCCTCGGCGTCACCTGGGTCGAGCCGCTGCGCGAGGAGAGCAAGGCCAAGCTCGCGGACGTCGAGGCCATCGTTGAGGCCGTCATCCATCGTCTCGCCAACGACCTCGCCCGCCCCGGGCCGCTCGCCGGGAAGAGGGCGCTCGTCATCGCGGGCGCCACCGAGGAGGCCATCGACCCGGTGCGCATCCTCACCAACCGCTCCTCCGGCCGCAGCGGCCTCCTCGTCGCCACCGAGCTGAAGCGCCTCGGCGCCGAGGTCACGCTCTGGCAGGGCCGCGCCACGGTCGAGGTGCCCGGGCACCTGGAAGCGAACACGGTGCGCTTCTCCACCCACGCCGACCTG
This sequence comes from Halobacteriales archaeon, assembly GCA_020201445.1. Next base: position 1,264 of record JAIVGU010000191.1, on the reverse strand, counting down.
CTGCGGCTCGCCAAGGGCGACCTATCGGGCTACGCGCAGGTCTGGATGCCCGCCGCCATCGGCGACTTCGCGGCCACGCCCGCCAGGCACAAGCTCGGCAGCGACAAACCCGTCCGCCTCGACCTCAAGCCTCTGCTCAAGGTCATCGCGGCTGTCCGCAAGGCCGCGCCGAAGACGGTCCTCGTCGCGTTCAAGGCGGAGTCCGACAGCAAGGCGCTGCTCACGAAGGCGAAGGACCGGCTCAAGCGTCACAAGGCGCAGTTTGTGGTCGCCAACCTCGCCGCCTCCTTCGGCGCCGAGGCGACGGAGGCCCACCTGGTCTCTGCCGGGAAGACCCAGGCGTTCAGCGGCCCCAAGGCGAGCGTCCTGCCGCAGGTCGTGGCGGCCGTCGCGGCGGCAGGCGCGGGCAAGCAACGGAAGGGCCGCGCGTGAGGCACGCCTTCGCCCCGGCCCACGTCTCGGGCCTGTTCGCGGTCCACGACGAGGCAGAGGAGGTCCTGCTCAAGGGCTCGCGCGGCGCGGGCTGGAGCCTGGCGCGTGGCGCGCGGGCCAGCGTCACCAAGGGCGCCGCCACTCAGGTGCGCGTGCAGGGCCAAGCCGTCCCCGCGCCCGTCACCCGCGACGCCCTGCGCCGCCTGCTGCCCGGCCGCCACTTCCACGTCGACGTCCGCCTCGACCTCCCCATCGGGCAAGGCTTCGGCATGAGCGCCGCGGGGACGCTGGCCGCCTGCCTCGCCGCCGCCTCCCTCGCCGACCTCGACCCCGAGGAGGCGCTCCAGGCGACCCACGCCGCCGAGGTCACGGCTGGCACCGGGCTCGGCGATGCGATTGGCTCCTGGTTCGGCTCCGGCGAGTTGCGCATCCGGCCCGGCTGCCCTCCCGACGGCTGGGCCATGCGCATCGAGCCACCAGCCGACGCCGAGTTCCTGCTCTGCGTCGCCGGCCCCGGCATCCCGACGCCCGCCATCATCCGCGACGCGGCGTGGAAGCTGCGCACCCGCGAGTTGGGCGACCCCGCCGTCGACCGCATCCTCAAGGCCAGGCGCGGCGAGGCGTGGCAGCGCATCCTGGAGGAGTCCTCCGCGTTCACGCACGCGCTGGGCCTGCTGCCCGAGGGGCTCCGCCGCGTCGGGGAAACGCTGCCGCAGGGCGTTGCGTGGGGCCAATGCATGCTCGGCACCTCGCTGTGGGTCACGGGGCCAACGGCTGCGCTGGACGAGGCGGCGAAGTTGCTGGCGAAGACCGGCTCCGTGCTGCGTGTTCC
>JAIVGU010000269.1 GCA_020201445.1 Halobacteriales archaeon | reverse complement strand
TCGCCGAGCGCGGCGTCAGCGGCCGCGTCGTCCTGGCCAGCGAGCTAGTGGGCGCCTCCGGCCTCTCCGCCCCGACCATCGGCCGGCTGCTGCGCGAGGGCGAGCCCGCCAACGACTACCTGAAGCAGTACGTCATGGTGACCCCCAGCGGCCGCACCAAGGCGCTCGACCTGACCCCCGCCGGGCGGCTGCTGGCCTCGAAGATTCGCGCCGGCTCCATCCCGTCCTAAGGCCCCAGTTTGGCCTGAAGCCCCGACCTGAAGCGCTGGCGTCAGGCTAGCCCGCCACGTCGCGGCGCTGGAACAGCGTGAGCGCGATGGCCAGCATCACGGCGAGGTAGGCCACCAGCAGGATCGCCGACGTGGGCCCCGGCACGCCGGCGGGCTGGCCCGGCACCGCCTCGCCCCACAGGACGAAGCTCTGCAGCACGCGGCCGGGCAGATACTTGGCGCCCCGGTTGAACGCGAGGCTCACGATGGGCTCCGCGACGATGGTGTAGCCGATGCCGATGCCCACGGCGGGTGCCGCGGCGCGCAGCAGGATGGCGAGCAGCAGGCCGATGACCCCCCACGCCAGGCAGGCGCCGACCACGCGCAGCAGCAGGAGGCCGGAGGCGGACAGGCCGTGCGGCTGGAACCAGGCCGTGGCGGGGATGCCGCGCGCCGCCGCCAGCACGGTGGCGAGGAGGCTCTGCAGGAGGAAGGCGGCCACGACGGCGAGCGCCACCAGCAGGCCGAGCGCGGTGGCCTTGCCGGCGAGCAGGCGCAGGCGGCGCGGCTCGCGCATGAGCAGGGCCTTGAGCGTGCCGTGGCTGTACTCGGCGCCCAGGTTCTGCGCGAAGAGCACCAAGGCGATGATGCCCAGGAGGGAGCCGGAGAGGCTGAAGGCGGCCACCATGCCGTCGCTGGCCTGCAGGGACTCGCGGGTCACGCTGGCGCCGCCGCGGGCGGCATCGGCGAGGGTGATCTCCGCGGCCGGCTTGGCGATGCTGAACAGGATGGCGGTGATGAGCAGCGCAGAGCCGAGGATGGTGCCGGCGCCGCCCAGCAGGACGCCGGGGCGCAGGAGGCGCACCCACTCGCTGCGGAAGGCGCGCATCATGGCTGGCCCCTCCCGGTCATGCGCAGGACGGTGTCCTCCAGGTCGGTGGTGCTGGGCCGCAGCTCGCGCAGGACGATGCCGGCCGCCATGGCGCGGCGGTTGAGGTCGCCGGCGGCGTCGGGCGGCGCCTGCACCACGAGGAAGCCGCCGCGCGCGTCGACGGCGTGGCCGGCCTTGCGCAGCAGCGCCGCGAGGGCGGCGTGCCGGCGCGGGTCCTCCGCGGCGAGGACGAGGCCCTGGCGCTGCACGAGGCCGTCGAGGCTGCCCTGGTACTGCAGGCGCCCCTGGCGCAGCACGAGCAGGTGGTCGCACATGCGCTGGATCTCGGAGAGCAGGTGGCTCGACACGAACACGGTCTTGCCCGCGTCGCCCAGGCCGCGCAGGAAGTCGCGGACCTCGTGGATGCCGGCGGGGTCGAGGCCGTTGGTCGGCTCGTCGAGGATGACCAGCTCGGGGTCGGGCAGCAGGGCGGCCGCGATGCCCAGGCGCTGCTTCATGCCGAGGGAGTACATGCGGACGGGGTCGCCGCCGCGGCCCTCCAGCCCGACCTGGCCGAGCAGGCGGGGGATGCGCTCGGTGGGGAAGCCGCCCAGGACGGCGAGGGCGCGCAGGTTGCGCTCGCCGGAGAGGTTGGGGTGGAAGGCAGGCGACTCGATGAGGGCACCGACGCGGCCGAGGTAGGCGTGGGGACGGGTGATGGGCTGGCCCAGGACGCTCGCCTCGCCGGAGGTGGGGCGGATGAGGCCGAGCAGCATCCGCAGCGTGGTGGTCTTGCCGGCGCCGTTGGGGCCGACGAAGCCGGTGACGCCGCCGCGGGGCACCGTGAAGGAGAGGCCGTCGAGATTCTGTCCCACTTCGGGGGTTTTTTGATGCCCCGTGAAGGGCATAACAAGTCGGGGGGTGGTGGCGGCGGGGCCCTAGCGCCGCGTCAGCCCGTTCCACAGGATGACGCCGAGGTTCCGCAACTCGGGGGGCCGGTCCACGGCCACGGCGAGGTCCGCCAGGTCGCCGGGATGCACCTCCCCCAACTCGACGGCGAGCCGTGCCGCCGCCTCCAGGGTGCGCCAGCGGCGCCAGAGGCCGAGGTCGTGCCGGAGGCGCCTGAAGCCCATGCGTTAGCCCTCCAATGTGAGCCTGACGCGCTGCATCCTGACTTCGCCGTCGCTCACCGTGAAGGCGACGTGGCTTCCGCGCTCCAGGCCCAGGAAGTCCACGACCTCCTTAGGCAGCACGACGCGGAAGTGCCGGTCCACAAGGCGTGGATTGATGGCGTCCACGCCCCAGCCACACCCACTTTCCCATATGTGAGTTTCGGAGTCTGTGAAGAATGCCGGGAAACGCCTTTTGAGGTATGCCAATGCCCAAGCCAATGCCAGCCAAGACGGGAGCCAAAGGGGCTCCGAACCCAAGCAAGGTCGACGAACAGGGACGCACTATCATTCCGAAGGAAGTGCGCATCTCGCTCGGCCTTGAGAACGGCGGCCACATTGTTTTCGAGGTCGAAGGCAAGCGGGCGTTCATCCGCAAGGTCAAGTGGACACCGGAGTAGGCCATCACATGGGGAATTTCCTCAGGGACTTTCAGCAACATCCTGTCAACTCTTGGAGCCAAGCCATCGGCCTTCTCCTCGTCGTGGTGTTTGGAGTGCTGGGGTTGAAGGACAAGGGGTGGGCCGTGTCGGCTGACCTCTGGCTGGTACTTGCGGCTGTTTTTGCCGTGCTGTTTGTCACTCTGAACACTTGGAGACATGGGAAGATTCGCCGTGACCTGGAAACAAGGGCGCAGCGGGCGGAACAAAAAGCCACCGCCGCCGAGGCAGCGGGGGAGAATGCCCATGCCAAGGCACTCGAAGTCATCCGCAAGCCGAGTCAGGCGACCCAAGACCATCTTGCCTGGCTGCGAAGTCGGTCAGAAGAGGCTGAGCGCCAAGCCTTCAAGGCGCGGGCCGAACTGGCCGAATTGAAACGGTTGGCCCAACCGCCACCGCTCCCCGCCCCCAAGCCCCTGTCGGCAGGAGAGCATGCCCAGGTCGTTCGCCGTATCAATGCGGCCCGACCTGTCTTGAAGCGCCTGCGGCAAGTGTTCTACAAGACCGACAAGAAGCCAACGGACTCCCGCGAGTTCCACTCCATCTTCCTTGACACCGCCCTCGCCATGCCCGAGGACAAGGGGCCTTGGGACCATTATGGGTGGCTGCTCTGCCATGTCCTCGAAAAGTTCGTCGTGAACCGCCAAATCGAGGCGGCGGAGGTGGCGTTCAAGGCCTACGAGCAGCAGCCCACGGAAGACGGGTTCCGCAACCTCGCCCAGTCTATTGCGGACGCTTGCATGGCCGGGAACAGTTGGCTCGGGACGTTGATGGTCACACTCAACCACGCCCCGAAGTCGGAACGACTCAATTACCAGCGCGACAGGTTCCGCAGGTGGATGGTCGGCTTCAACGAGTTCGTCGCGCTGTTGCTAGCCCTGGGCGAGGAGGCAAACGACCTTGGAATCCCCTTTTTCGATGGGCCGTTCATGGGACTTGCCGAGAAGGACGGGGAGTTCATCTCTCGCCCAAATGTTCACTCAGGATGAACCGGATGAGGTCTTGGATGCCCGGCAGTTTCCGCTTCAATGCCTCCTTCTCCAGCGCCTCCTTCATCTCGGGACTCATGGACAGCAGGACTCGCTCCATTGCCATGGCTCCGCCTATGGCAAGGATACCTATAAGTATCAATCTGTGCATATCAATAAGTGCCGATAGATATGCTCGAACCTTGGAAGGACCAGAGGACTCCAGCCCTCGCAATCGTGGCGCGGGGCGACCAGATTGTGCCTGTGGATGCAACGCACTTCACGGTCCAATCGCAGAGCCAGCCGGGCACGTCCTACGCCGTCGTGGCGGGCAGGAAGGGCTCCTGTTCGTGCCCCTTCGCGGCCAACGGCGGCCTGTGCATCCACCGCCTTGCCGTGCGCTTGCAGGCGGACCTGAGGGAGTCGGCGCCGGAGGAGCGGCGAGTGGCTTGCCCGAAGTGCCGCGCCAAGGCCATCCACTACGGGGTCCGCCAGAACAAGAGCGGCCCGGTGCGGCTGTGGCTGTGCAAGTCGTGTGGGCACCGCTTCAGCGGCAAGGAGGGCTTCCAGCGCCGCCGCACGGACCCCAAGACGATTGCCTTGGCGCTCGACCTCTACTTCCGGGGCCTGAGCCTGCGAAAGGTGGCGGACCACTTCGAGCAG
>JAIVGU010000088.1 GCA_020201445.1 Halobacteriales archaeon | reverse complement strand
GGCTTCACCTGGGGCAACATCAGCAAGATGGCCGACGACGCCGTGGGCGGCCCCATCGTGCACGGCCCGCGGCCGGGCCAGGTGTTCGAGGCGATGACCACCTTCGCGGCGGACCCCGTGCCCAGCGAGGGCACCGGCGCCTCCATCCAGCTCGCGCGCTCCTTCGACAACGGCACCACCTGGGACCTCAAGACCGTCATCGTCCCCACCCAGAGCGTGCAGGCCGGCCTCGTCGGGTTCCCCACCAGCATCTTCCCCGTCGCCGCGGTGGACGACGCGGGCCGCGTCTACGTCGTCTTCTCGGCCGACCAGCGCCTGCTCCCCCAGGCGGTGCCCAAGCCCGCATCGCGCCTCGGCGTCTTCCTCACCTCCTCCGGCGACCTCGGCCAGACCTGGACCCGGCCGGTCCTGCTGTCGGACCCCGCCCGCGCCGCCGTCATGCCGTTCATCGCCGCCGGCGCCGAGGGGCGCGCCGCCGTGGTGTGGTACGAGAACACCGCCGGGCTGCCCAACGACGCGCTGCCCGACCTGTGGAACGTCAAGCTGTGGGAGTCCGTCACCGCTGGCCAGGCGCAGCCGCAGGGCGTCACGGTGCAGCTCAACGGCCTGCCCAACCACATCGGCTCCGTCTGCACCTCCGGCACCGGCTGCATCGCGGGCGGCGACCGCAGCCTCCTCGACTTCTTCGAGGTCGCCATCAGCCCCAGCGGCCAGCCCGTCGCCACCTGGTCCTACTCCGTCGCCGGCACCGCCGTCGGCCTCGCCGCGCAGGGCACCGACACCTACTTCGGCGGCCTCAAGGACGGCACGCCGCTGCGCTAAAGCCTGAAGAGCCGGGCCGGCGTCATCCGCGCATGACCCGTCCCCTCGCGGCGCTGGGCGTCCTGGGGCTCCTGCTCGCCGGCTGCCTCGGCGGCCAGGGCACCACGACCTCCGCCAGCACCCCCTCGACGCCCACCCTGGCGCCGGGCCTGCGCCCCCGCGAGTCCGCCGCCGACGCCCGCCCCGCCCTGGTGGAGCCGCAGGCGATGCCGCAGGTCCTGGTGGCCAAGACGACGCTGGGCGGCCTCTCCCCGACCGGGGGCGGACCCGGCAGCGGCCCCGGCGCCGCGGAGCCCAACCTCGCGGTGGCCGCCGACGGCACCCTCTACGCCTCCAACCCGTGCGCCATCTGGCGCAGCGGCGACGGCGGCAAGAGCTGGAAGGAGACCGCGCACAAGGGCCAGACCGGCTGCGGCGACGGCGACATCGCCCTCGACGGCGCCGGCACCCTCTACTGGCTCGGCCTCGGCGGCGGCATCCCCTTCCAGGTCTCCACCGACCGCGGCGAGTCGTTCTCCAAGGCCCTCGACCTCTCCGACAAGGGCGGCTTCGACCGCGAGTGGATCGACGCCACCCCCGACGGCAAGCTCTTCGCCACCTGGCGCGGCAACGACAAGGAAGGCAGCGCCATGATGGCGTTCCGGGCCACCCTCGACGGCGGCGCCACCTGGCAACCCCAGGTGAAGGCCGGCGCGGACGGCGACGGCGGCCCGGTCGCCCACGACCCCACTACGCACTGCCTTTACCTCCCCGTCGTCGACCTCGGCCCCCTCGCCGGCGTCGAGAAGCCCGCCGTCCACGTCTACACCTCCAGCGACCTGGGCGGCAACTGGACGGAGCACAAGGCGGCGACCCTGCCGCGCAGCAGCCCCGCCGAGCCCAACGGCTACAACTCCGACTTCCCGGTCGTCAGCGTCGACACCAACGGCACCGCCTACCTCGTCTACTCCGCCGACGCCACCGGCCTCCCCGCCGGCCAGGCGCCCCCCGAGGAGACCGCCCTGTTCGGCATCTACCTCCAGGCCTCCAAGGACGGCGGCGCCACCTGGAGCGCCCCCCGGCTCATCTCCACGCCAGGCAAGGACGCCCGCATGCCCTGGGTCGCCGCCGGCAAGCCCGGCCGCGTCGCGGTGGCGTGGTACGAGGGCACCGTCGGCACCGCCGGCGAGACCATGCCCGACGCCTGGAACGTCCGCCTGTGGGAATCCGTCACCGCCGACCAGGACGCGCCCGTTGCCAAGACCGTGACGCTGACCAGCAGCCCCAACCACATCGGCACGCTCTGCACGAGCGGCACCGGCTGCATCGCCAGCGACCGCAGCCTGCTGGACTTCTTCGAGCTCGCCATCACCCCCAACGGCCAGCCCGTCGCGGTGTGGTCCAGCAGCATCGGCGGCACCGGCGTCGGCGTCGCGGCGCAGGGGACGGACATCTACTTCGGCGGCCTCTCATCCGGGACCCCTCTGCTCTGAGCGCCGGTCGCACGCCAGCGGCTTTGCTCCCAACCACGGATGGCACAGATTCCACGGAAGAGCTTGAATCCGCGGCATCCGCGAAATCCGCGGTTTGGCTGGCGCGGCTTCTCCCCAACGAAACCGCGGATGACGCGGATTCCCGCGGATGAACCAGAATCATGGAATCTGTGGCTTGGTCGGTCGCGGACAAGTTAGGGGGCAAAGCTCACGCCAGCCTCGCTAGGAGCGGCCCTTCCCGATGTCCAGGAACGCCCGCCACCCCTGCTCGCGGAACCCGGCGAGCGCCCCTTTGGGCGTGAGCAGCAGAGGTGAGCGGAGGCGGCGTGGGTCTGCGGCGAGCCACGCGGCCAAGCCTTCGGCTGGGGCAGAGGAGGCGTCCGGGTGCTTCGGGTCCAGGGCGGCGCGCAGGTCGCCGAGGCCCTTGCGCACCTGCTCCAGCTCGTCCGGCGTCGGCGGCGTGGCGTCGAGGTCCAAGACGCGGTCGGCGCCGTAGCCCTGCTGCCGCAGGAACGCCTGCGCGTCGAGGGTGGCGCGGTCGCCCCTGCGGCCCCAGAACGTGACGGCCATGCCTACTGCGCCTTCGCCTTGGCGGCCGGCTTGGCGTGGCTGGGCACCGCGGGGTTGTGCTGGTACTCGTCCACGTACTCCTGGCCGGAGAGCTTCTGGATGGCGCGCATGACCTCGTCCGTCACCTTGCGGCAGGTGGCCTTGTCGTCCTGCCTCCCCCAATACGGGCTGAAGTCGAGCGGCGGGCCGACGATGGCGGCGGTCTTGGTGAAGTATCTCGTCTTGCCGCCCTTCGGCTTGGCCTCGAAGGTGCCGACCATGGCGACCGGGATGACGGGGACGCGCATCTCCAGCGCAAGCCGGGCGACGCCGGTGTGGCCCTTGTGCAGCTTGCCGTCGAGGCTGCGGGTGCCCTCGGGGTAGATGGCGAACAGGTTGCCCGCGCGCAGCGCCTTCTTCGCGGCCTCCAGCGCCACCTGGTCGCCGGAGCCGCGCACCAGGCGGATGACGCCCCAGTTGCGGAAAAACCACGCCTTGAGCGGCCGGTCGAAGTGCTCCGCCTTGCTGATGTTGATGATGGTGCGCCGCGTCACGGCGGGCAGCACGACGTGGTCGAGCGCCGAGAGGTGGTTGGACGCCAGGATGGCCGCGCCCCTCTTCGGCACATGCTTGCGGCCCTCGACGCGGATGCGGAAGGCCAAGCGCAGGATGGGCATCGACCACGGCCGCATCGCTTGCCAGAGCCAGGCCACGGCGGCGCCGACTCCCTTTCCCGTTAAATATCCGGGCGGTGTCGCGCCGCCGTCGGGCCCCCCGGGCCCGCCGTTGCCGAGGTAGTCTAGACCGGTAAGGCGCAAGCCTGGAAAGCTTGTGGGGGGAAACTCCCGCGTGAGTTCAAATCTCACCCTCGGCGCTTTCGACACGCGGGGTCCGCTTCGCCGCGTCGGCGGGTCGCATGGGTCAGCGGCGCAACGTGCCCGTCTGCGTCCCCGCTGCGGGGTCGCTGCTGAAGAGGGCGCCGTAGGTCAGCGTCTCCACCCTGTCGGGGGCGATGGTGGCGGGGTCGGCGGAGGAGAGTGTGGCGGTCACCGTGGTGCCGGGCTTGGCGCTCGTCACCTGGGCCCCGTAGTCCAGGACGAAGGCGGCGCGCGCGAGGTAGTGCGGGGCGTAGCGGGGGAAGGAGGGGCCGCACGCCTGGTCGTCGGGGGCGATGGTGCGGGCCAGCCGGTCGGGGTCGATGCAGAGCACCGCCTCCTCGCGGAACTCGGCGGTGAGGTTGTCCGCCAGCTCGACGTCGGGGGCGGGGGCGTCGGGCGGGTAGCGCACGTCGAGGGCGGCGGCGTGTGACCAGTCGCCGCGCTCCTGGCCGGGGGTGACGGCGTGCAGGCCGAGCATGTTGGGCAGCCGCGCCCCGAAGGCCTGCAGGGCGATGGTGGGGGCGTAGGGGCCGTCGACCGGGCTCACGTCCACCGGCACCCAGGCGCCCGGGCCGTGGCCGTCGCCGCCGTAGAACTCGACCC
>JAIVGU010000087.1 GCA_020201445.1 Halobacteriales archaeon | reverse complement strand
AGTTCTCCGCCGGCCTGACCGCGCCGGTCCCCACCAACGCCACCTACGTCTACGCCTGGAACAACACGTTCGCCTCGGTCAACGTCACGGCGGACGCCCAGGTGGACGGCGGCAACGCCACGGTCACCGTGGTGGACGACCACAACCGCACCGTCGCCTCCATCAGCGTCACCGCCACGACGCGGGCCTCCGTGCTGGTCCCTGCCGCCTCCAAGGGCCCATGGACCGTGACCCTGAACTACACCGCCTTCAAGGGCCGCCTGAACGTCACCATCCTGCCCCCGCCGGCGCCGACGGTCACCGTGACCCCCACGGTGACCGGGTCCGCGACGGCAAGCTTCAGCAGCACGACCCCAACGGCCTCCACCACGAGCACGACGAAGACCCCGGCCCTCGGCCTGCTGGCGCTCGTCGGCCTCCTCGCGGCCGCCGCCGTCACGGTCCGCCGCCGCCTGTAGCGCCGAAACCCCTTCAAGCGCCCCGCCGTCGCGCGCCCGTGAAGCGGACCGTCCCCCGCGTCGAAGGCGCCGCCCGCGCCGTGGCCCGGGGGGAGCTCATCGGCCTCTCCGCCACCGTGGCCGCCTCCACCGACCCGGGCCTGGTGGGCTTGGCGGGTCGCGTCGTGGACGAGACGCTCCGCACCCTCACGCTGCGCCGCGCCGACGGCCGCGAGGTGCGCGTCGGGAAGGCGGAGAGCACGTTCGAGTTCGCCACGCCCAGGGGCCCGGTGCGCGTCCCGGGGGCGGCCATCGAGTTCCGGCCCGAGGACAGGACGAAGAAGGTCAAGTGAGCCCCGGGAAAGACGCCCACGAACCGCGGAGGCCACGGAGAGCGCGGAACTTGTCCTTCTGTGGGCTGCGCGACCTCCGCGGTTCGTGGGTCGGCACTCAGAGGAAACACTCCTCGCCCGCGCCAGGGCCGATGCTGCCAGGCCGCGTCCCCGAACGGTGGGCATGGGCCCGCGTGGCCAGGTCCGCCCACTCCGCCTCCGCGAGGTCGCGTTGGAGCGTCGCGAACAGCTCGTCCTCCTCGAAGCGGACATGCCGGCGCAGCAGGTCGCCCAACTCCAGCTGCACGCCGCTGTCGCCCTGGGCAAGCGAGGCCGCCACCGCGCGGATGTCGGCGTGCTCCCGCAGCAGGCGGCCGCGCAGGGCCGCGTCGCGCAGGAACGGGGCGACCGCCGTCTCCTCCTCGGCGAGGTGGTGCGCGAGGACCGCGTCGTGGTAGAGCAGGAAGCGGCGGCGGGCCGTCGCGGCGTCCACGCGCGGGTCCCCGCCGCGCAGCCGGCGCGCGTGCAGGAGCAGCGTGTGGTGGTCGCGGCTCAGGTCGTGCAGGGCCGGATGCCGCTTCACGGGCGAGCGGATGGCTTGCGCCGGTTCAGGTTTTTCGGGTTGGCTTCGCACCCGACCCTCCGCCGGGGACGCCGAGACCCTGTAGAATCTGCGAAAATCTGCGGGTCGTCGGGGGAATCACCTTCCGTCCACCTGCATCAAAGCCTCGGCGTTCTCGGGTCTGCGGATGGGCAGAGTGGGTTCAGGCCACCAACAGGTTCCGCACGACCGCCATCGCGTCCTCCACGACGGCGTCGATGTGCCGGTCGGAGTCGATGACGGTGAACCGCCCGGCGTCCCGCTTGGCCAGGGCGAGGTAGGTCTCCTGCACCTGCCCCAGGAACGCCGCCTTCTCGTAGGGGGTGGTGGCGCCGCGGCCCTGCACCCGGCGGACGGCGGCCTCGGGGTCGCAGGTGAACAGCAGGACGCGGTCGGGGGGCGGGCACCACGGCTCGTGCAGCCCCTGGAGGAACGGCAGCGCCTCCAGCGGGGCGGGGAACGTCCCGGCGCGGGCCAGCGTCACCCCCTGGTAGGCGTAGGTGGAGTGGACGTAGCGGTCGCACAGGACGTGCCGGCCCGCGGCGCGCCACCCCTCGACCTCCTGGACGTGGCGGGCGCGGTCGGCGAGGAACAGGAACGTGGTGGCGAGCGGGTCCCATTTCTCCTCGACGGAGCGCCGCACCCAGTCGCCCGTCACCGTCGCGGTCTCCTCGCGGGTGGCGGCCACGTCGGCGCCGCCGGCGCGCAGGGCCTCGGCGATGCGGGCGATGCAGGTGGACTTGCCGGAGCCGTCGATGCCCTCGAAGGCCACCAGCTTGCCGCGGCCTTTCGCCGGGGATTGGGGGTCCTGGCCAGTCGCTGGGGGGACGGGCGCCATCTACCCGAGGTGGCTGTGGACGCCGCAGTACCTGGAGCCGAGGCGGGGCGTGTTCTGGCAGGGGTCGCCGAAGGGGTCGAGCGCGATGCAGACCGTGCGCGGCGCGGCGGCGGAGCCGGCGGGCACCCGGGGGGACTTGGCGGGCCGGGGGGCGGCGCGCCGGGTGGTCTTCTTGGAGGACTTGGCCGCCGTCTTGGCGGTCTTGCGCGCCTGCGCGGGGGCGGCCCTGCGGGTGGCCTTGGCCGTCTTCTTCGCGGCCTTCTTGGAGGGCTTGGAGCGCTTGGCGGGCGGCATGGGGACCTGGAAGGGGCATTCCCGATTCCACTTAAAAGTCAGGCCCCTTGCCTGCCCCCGTGCCTGGGCGCACCTTCGAGCAGTTCACGGTCGGGGAGCGCATCGAGCACCGCGCCCAGCTCCCGGTGACGATGGCGGACAACGTCGCCTTCTGCCGCCTGACCCTCAACGCCCAGCCGCTCCACCTCGACGAGGCCGCCGCGCGCCGGGCCGGCTTCCCGCACGTCCTCGTCAACGGCCTGCTCATCTTCTCCGCCTGCGTCGGCGCCAGCGTCGAGGACACCACCGCGGGCACCCTCATCGCGAACCTGGGCTACCAGGACGTCGAGCACCCCGAGCCGGTCTTCCCCGGCGACACCCTGCGCTTCTCCACCCAGGTGCTCGACAAGCGGCCCAGCAGCAAGCCGGGCCGGGGCGTCGTGACCTTGGCCCACAGCGTCCACAACCAGCACGGCCGCGAGGTTTGCCGCTTCAAGCGCACCGTGCTGGTGCGCGCGGGGGCCGCCTGATGGCCGCCCGCTTCCGCAGCGTGCTCTACACCCCCGGCGACCGCGGCGACCGCCTGCAGAAGGCGTGGCACGACGGCGCTGCGGACGTGGTGTGCGCCGACCTGGAGGACGCCGTGGCCCCCGCGCGGAAGGCCGAGGCCCGCCGCACCACCCTGGAGGCCCTGCTCATCGTCGGCAAGAGCCCCAGCCAGCGCGCCGTCCGCACCAGCCCGTGGGGCAGCGACGCCTTCCTCGCCGACGTCGACGCCGTCCTGGAGGGCAAGCCCGACCTCCTCGTCCTGCCCAAAGTCACCACGGCGCAGCAGGTCCGGGACGCGCAGCAGCACGTCGCCCACCTCTGCAAGGAGCGCAAGCAGCCCGCCCCCCGCCTCATCCCCATCCTGGAGACCGCCCTCGGCGTCCTCAACGCCCGCGAGGTCGCCGCCGTCCCCGGCATCGCCGCCGTCTGCTTCGGCGCCGAGGACCTTGCCGCCGACGCCGGGATGCGCCGCACCCCCACCAACCAGGAGGTCGCCACCGCGCGGCAACTGGTGGTCCTCGCCTGCGCCGCCGCCGGGGTCCCGGCCATCGACATGATCACCGCCGACTTCCGCGACCTCGGCCGCACCGCCCTGGAGGCCGCCGAGGCGCGCAGCTTCGGCTTCAGCGGCAAGATGTGCATCCACCCCGCGCAGGCGGTCGCCATCCACCAGGCGTTCGCCCCGACCCCCGAGGAGGTGGCGTGGGCCCGCCGCGTCCTGGCCGCCGTCGAGGCCAGCGGCGTCGCGGAGGGCGGCGTCACCGTGGTGGACGGGCACATGGTGGACGTGCCGGTGATCCGGCAGGCGGAGCGCATCCTGGCGCTGGTTTAGAGACATTGAGTCCCGGATTCGCTCCGCGCTGGGCCGTTGGCCAGGAGGGCAAACACAGATTCCACAGATTTCACAGAGAAGTACCTGTTCTGTGCAATCTGTGGAATCTGTGTTTGCCCTTGCAAGCGAACGAAAACGATGCCAAAGGCAAAGAGAACCTTCCCAACGACGCGCGCCGATGCAAGCGACCCTTCGGGATGTGCTCCGAAAGGCCAAAGACCCATTCCGCCCCCTCGGAGCGCATGACCCCCCGGCTCCTCTGCCTGCTCGCCCTCGCCCCGCTCCTGGCGGGCTGCTTCGACGCCTGCGACCCGCAGCCGCCGGTGAGCGCCCGCGGCGTCGGCGCCTCCACGCCCTCCAGCGGCGGCGACGGCGGTGCCCTGGCGACCCTCACCGTCACGCAGGAGCCGGGCGGGCCCGGGCTGGCCGACGCGGGCGTCGTCTTCTTCTGGGGCGACGAAGACAGCGCGGCGGCGCTGCGCGGGGAG
>JAIVGU010000086.1 GCA_020201445.1 Halobacteriales archaeon | reverse complement strand
GAGGAGACGCTGCTCAACCCCGAGTTCCTGCGCTACACCAGCGCCCCGCACGGCCCCGTCACGTTCACCGCCGTCGACTGGGTGCCGACGAAGAAGCTCTTCCCGACGCTCAAGCAGAAGGCCAAGGCCGCCGAGTGGGCGATGGCCAACCACAGCCCGCTGCGCAAGGAGGCCGAGCGCAAGGGCGTCGCCGTCGCCGACTGGACCCTGCGCGACCAGGCGTGGCTCGTCAGCGAGAAGGTCGCCACGGAGGAGCCCGCCACCGCGCCGCTGCGCCTCGACACCCCGCAGGGCCCCATCGAGGTCCCGGCCGAGTGCTACAGCCTCGCCACGAAGGAGGTCACGGTGCAGGGCCGCAAGGTCATCCCCTGCGTCATCGAGCCCTCGTTCGGCGTCGACCGCATCCTCTACGCGCTGTGGGAGCACGCCCACGAGTCCGGCGAGAAGAACGGCGAGGCCTACACCCGGCTCCGCCTCAGCCCACGCGTGGCGCCCATCCAGGTCGCTGTGCTGCCGCTCACCGGCAAGGACGGCCTGCCGGAGAAGGCCAACGAGGTCGAGTGGAGCCTGCGCGCGGCCGGCTTCCTCACCGACCTGGACGAGTCGGGCAGCATCGGGCGCCGCTACGCCCGCCAGGACGAGGTGGGGACGCCGTTCTGCGTCACCGTCGACAACGACACGCTGAAGGACGGCGCCGTCACGGTGCGCGAGCGCGACACCGGCGGGCAGGTCCGCGTCACCGTCGCCGGGCTGGCCGGGCACCTCAAGGGGCTGTTCAGCTAGCCGTCCCGTCGATGCGCTGGGCGCGCTCCCGCAGCGCCTTGCCGACGCCGCGCAGGACGATGCCCACCGTGAGGGCCAGGAGGCCGATGGCCGCCGCCACGCCGCCGCCCAGCAGGAGGCCTTGGACGATGTCGCCGACGTCCTCGTGCGGGCGCTGGCTGGAGGAGGTCGCGTCCTTCACCCACAGCATCGCGATGGCCGCGGCGACGATGCCGGCGACCACCAGGACGACGCCGAGGGCGAGCAGGAGGTTGCCGAGGATGTGGACGGTGTGGCCGCGGACGCGCATGCGGGCCGACCAACGTCGCGCTTCTTAGACCCTGCCTCGCCCTGCCTCCTCAATTCCCAGCCCACGAACCGCGGAGGGCACGGAACCCGCGGAAAGAATCTTCCCTGCCTTCCGTGGCTTCCGCGGTTCGGCGGGCCCGTGGTCAGCCTCATTAAGCCTTGCGCGATTGCCGTCAGGGATTCCCATGCCTGACCCCGTCGTCCACTTCGAGATTCCCGCCGATGACGTCGAGCGCGCCCAGAGGTTCTACGGCAACGCGTTCGGCTGGAAGGTCAACTCCATCCCCGGCATGGGCTACACCCTGTTCCACACCACGCCGACCGACGCCAAGGGGATGGTGCAGGCGCCGGGGACCATCAACGGCGGCATGGCGAAGCGGCAGGGTCCCATCGACCGGCTGCTCATCACGGTCCAGGTCGCGGACATGGAGACGGCCATCAAGGCGGTGGAGAGGAACGGCGGCAAGGTCATCCGCCCCGGCCAGCCCATCCCGGGCGTCGGCATCGCGGCCTACGTCAAGGACACCGAGGGCAACACCATCGGCCTCATCCAGCCCACCCGCTAGGCGAAGCCCCCGTCCGCGTCGCCGTGGGGCATCGCCCACCGCCGCTCCAGCAGCGCCGCGGCCAGGGGGACCGCGAGCGCGCAGAACAGCAGACCGGGCCAGCCCCACTCGAAGGTCCAGCCCCAGGCGTCGCCGAGGTTGCCGAACGTCCAGGCGAAGAAGTGCTGCCCCGCGTCCTCCGGCGTGTTGGCGGCGTTGCCGGTGAAGCTCCAGCTCATGGCGTAGACGGCCCAGTGGAGCAGGAACGATGCGGCCACGGCAGGCGGAAGTCGCGCCGCCAGGGGCCAGGAGCCGAAGGCCGGCAGCCTCTGCCCCGCCACGGCGACCACCCACGCCGCCGCGACCGTGCCCCCCGCGAACGCGAGGTCGCCCCAGAGGCTCGCCTTCCACACCGCCGCGAAGGTGGCCAGGCCATCCTGGTCCAGCATGGCGCGCGCCAGGCCCAGGAGGGAGGAGACGGGCACCAAGGCGGCCAGCAGGAGGGCTGCAAGCGTCGTCCGCCGCACGCCGGGGAGCCAGCCTTCCAGCCCATAAACCCCGCGCCTCGGCAACGGCGCCCCCAAACCACGGATTGCACAAAGTCTGCGAAGGCCGGTTCGTGCACTTCGTGAAATTCGTGGTTGCGTAGGGCAGGGCCACCTGCATCATGCTCATATCTTGGAAAGGCTCAGTCCCCTCGATGGCAGTGACCGCCAGCGTTCCCACCAGCTTCGACGGCTGGGTGGAGCAGTTCGGCCAGTGGCAGCGCAAGGTCGGCTTCGACACGGCGTGGCTGGGCGACTACCGCTTCGAGGCCAAGTACGACTTCGAGAACGTCAAGCCCGCCATCGAGTTCGGCGACTACGCGGGCCGCCCCAAGTGGGAGCGCCTGCTGCAGATTCCCCACCAGAACATCCGCGACGCCCTGCTCCACCTCATCACCGTGCAGGGCGACACCGAGTTCGCCTCCGTGGAACAGCAGCGCCACCTGCTGGCCAGCGCGCCGACGGAGTACGACCGCAAGTCGGCGCTGCGCATCATGGCGGAGGAGCAGCGGCACGGCTGGCAGATGTGCCACGTCCTGATGACCCACTTCGGCGAGCAGGGCGCGCGCGAGGCGCAGAAGCTGCTGCAGCGCGACGCCAACGAGGGCAACCGCCTGCTCGGCAGCTTCAACGAACCAACAAAAAACTGGCTTGATTTCTTCGTGTTCACGCAGTTCGTCGACCGCGACGGCAAGTACCAGCTCAAGATGCTGAGCCACTCGGCGTTCAAGCCGCTGGCCGCCAGCATGGGGCCGATGCTGAAGGAGGAGTCGTTCCACCTTGGCACGGGCGCCAACGGGCTGCGGCGCATCGTCAAGGCCGGCGTGGTCCCCATCCCGGTCCTGCAGCGCGCCTTCAACCGCTGGATTCCCACGGCGTTCGACCTGTTCGGCAAGGACGGCAGCACGAGCAGCGAGTGGGCCTACGTGTGGGGCATCAAGGGCCGCTTCGACGAGGACACCAACCCCGCCCCCGTCACCGACAAGCGGCTGCTGAACCACTACAACCGCGAGCTCTACCGCCAGGAGATCCTGCGCGAGGTCGAGCTGCTCAACAAGGGCGTCGAGGGGCCGCAGAAGCTCTTCGTCCCCGACCCCAGGTTCCACCGCGCCATCGGCGACAGCGTCGGCGCCGAGGTCACCCCCGAGGGAACGCCGTGGAAGGGCAAGGGCAGCTACGCCGACTACCTCGCCACCGTCCTGCCCACGAAGGAGGACGACACGGTGCTGGCGGAGTGCTTCAAGCAAGAGTGGATCTCCGCCAAGGCCGCATAGATGCCCGACCGAGCAGGGATTCCGGGGATTGCGGGGAAACCCAGCGAGAAGATTCTCGAAATCCCCGGAATCCCTGCTGGGCCGTCGCGCCTTGGCTTCGACGAGGACCGCCTGAAAGAGTTCTTCGCGCTCTTCCCGCGCCTCTACGCCGCCGGGCAGCAGAAGGTCCAGGCGCAGTACCAGGGCCTGCTCTACAGCGTCGAGCATCCGCTGCGCGAGGACACCACCGACCGCATCGAGGCCGCCTTCCGCCTGCCCCACCCGCAGTGGCAGGCCGAGAGCCGTCGGCAGGGCATCGCCGCCCTGGACGGCCTGCGCTACCCTGACACGACGCCCATTGCCAACCTGCGCGCCGTGCCGGGCCTCGACCTGCGGACGCTGAGCCACTACCTCCACTTTTTCCACCACGCCTACCCCATCTACTCCGAGGCCGCGTGCACGGGCCTCACCCGGCTGGGTGTCGCCGTGCCCTACGTCCGCGAGCGCGACCCCGACGTCTACGCGCTCTACATTTCCGCGATTGAGGAACTGAAGGAGCGCGTGCCGTTCTGGGACGTTCCCGAGACGAACGTGTACCTCACCCGGATTGTGCAGGCGGCGCTGGAAGCGTACGGCGCCTGATGCTGACCAAACCATGGATTGCACGGATTCCACGGAGAAGTTTGAATCCGCGGCATCCGCGAAATCCGCGGTTCGCCGAGAGCCGCGGAGGACAACGTCTCTCCGTGTTACCCGTGGAATCCGTGGTTTGGCCGGTGGCGAAGCTTCACGAAGCCCCAGGCGTGACGCGCAGCGTGGATCCGGTCCCGACGGAGCGCCTCTGGCTCACGGAGCCCCGGCGGACGACCTGCCTGGCCAAGGTCACGGCCACCCGGCGCAACCTCTTCGCGGTGGACCGCAGCCTCTTCGCGCCGACCAGCCACGCGC
>JAIVGU010000085.1 GCA_020201445.1 Halobacteriales archaeon | reverse complement strand
ACGGCGACGTCTACCCCGACGTCAAGGGCTACATCGACGCCAACCTGGCCGGCCGCCTCGCCGGCTACGACCTGCTGGTGGTCGGCTCCGGTGTCGACCAGAGCAGCCTGACCGCGAACGCCGTCAAGTCCGCCATCCGCGACTGGGTCCTGGCCGGCGGCACGCTCGTCGTCCTGGGCTCGGACAAGTCGAACTACCAGTGGATGCAGCCGCTGTTCGACTCGGGCATCAAGACCGCCAACGGCGCCGCCAGCGCGCCCGACCCGTCGCACCCGCTGCTGCAGGAGCCGCACACCCTGGACTGGCCCAACTACAACGACCACAGCCTGGGCTGGGACATCAAGACGGACGGCTTCAGCGACGTCATCGTGAAGGACGGCCAGGACGTCATGGCGGTCTCCGACGACGGCAGCCTCGGCAGCGGCCGCGTCATCCTCACCACCTACCTGCCGCGCGAGATCGCCGCCACCATGGGCAGCCCCAGCAGCGCCAGGCCGAGCAGGAACAGCCCGAGCAGCGCCACGTTGGGCAGCGCGCGGTAGCCGCCCTGCCGCCGCGCCAGGGCCAGGTGCGTGAGCCACGAGAGCGAAGCCCACAGCAGGCCGCCGAGCAGGAACAGCGCCCCGGGGCCGTCCGGGTGGGCCTGCACCACGAGGGAGCCGAGGGCGACGAACCAGAGGCGCGTGAGCAGCTCGTTGGCGGCGATGCGGCCGGGGGCGCCGCGGCTCCAGCGCTGGTAGCACGCCGCGTGGGCGCCCATCAGGGCCAGCAGGACGAGGGCGTGCCCGGCGGCGTGGCTCCACGGCATCGGCTGGAGGCTTGTGGCGGCGTCGGGCACCTGCTTGAGCACGGCGGCGAGCCCGGCGTACGGGAGGGCCGCGAGCGCGATGCGATGCAGCGGGAGCCGCTCCATCAGACGCCCAGGGCCATGCGGACGAAGTCCCTGATACCCGGGCCGATGCCGACCATGATGATGGCGAAGCGCACCAGCCCGATGAGGGTGCTCTCCCGCTCGCCCTCGCGGCCGGAGGTGTCGATGGCGGAGATGACGAGCAGGCTGACGACGAACTTCACGGTGGTGAAGCCGAGGAAGGTCGGGTGCTCCGCCAGGAAGGCGATGTTGTAGTGCTGGCCCGTGTTGCGCGCGATGTCGATGAGGGCCTTGGAGAGGACGTGCTTCTCGCCGTAGCCGCCGGAGTCGATGCCGATGGCGGTGGCGAAGCCGTCGAGCATCTGGCTGAACAGCAGCAGGAGGTTGATGGGCTGGAAGAAGGCGAACCAGAAGTCGCGGCTCTTGGCCTTGCCCCTGCGCTCGGCGCGCCCCACCAGGACGAGGGCGAGCCCGAACATGAGGGCGCACACCGCGGCGGCGAGGACCGGCGCCCACAGCGCCGCCAGGACCGGGTGCTGCGGGGCCCACGGGTCGCGCACGAAGGCGAGTACGTAGGCGACACCGAGGAGGATCCAGCCGATGGAGAGGATGCTCACCAGCTCGGAGGGGTCGACGCGGCCGATGCGGCGGAAGCGGGCCACCGCCACGACGTAGGCGGCGAGGGCGAACAGGGCGACCCAGACCGGGCTGACGTAGTGGGTCACCTGGTCCCAGTGCTTCAGCCACAGGGCGAGGTAGACGAGGACCGGGACGGCGAGGATGAACCAGAGCTTCTGCAGCGCGCGGTCCAGGCCGGCGCGCGCCTCCACCTTGCGCAGGTAGTGGCCGATGGCGAGGCTCGCCACGCCCCCCGCCGCGAACATCAGGTAGATGGGCGGCGTGATGAAGAAGTACTGCAGCGGCGCGCGGAACAGGCCGGTGTCCTCCATGACGTGGAAGACGCTGCCCGCGACGACCCAGCCGGTGGCGCCCACGATGAGCTTGTTGCCCATCGGCGTGCGGGTGCGCTGCAGGAGCTGCGCGATGCCCACCAGGCAGACGCCGAGCAGGACGGCCCAGCTAATGGTGTTGACGAGGTTGTAGCCCGAGTGCGCCGCGACGCCGTGGAAGTAGAGCGTGTCCACGCCCTCGGCGTCGGCCTTGATCGGGCCCCAGTAGTAGGGCCAGACGGCTTGGTCGTAGAAGCTCGGCACCAGCTTGGCCACGAGGGCGAACAGCAGCGGCACCCCCACCAGCAGGGCGGGGACGGCCCAGCCGGGGATGCGCTCCAGCAGGTTGGCCTTGGCGGGCGCCGCGGGGGGCGCTGGCTCAGCCGGCGGCGGGGACGGGGACGCCTCCGGGGCCGGCGCGGCAGGGGTCGGGGTCCCGTCGTCGCTCATCGGTCGCGGCGGCCACGGGGGGTCCCTGCATAACCGTAGTGCCTCCGCCTCCTGCACGACCAAACCACGGATTCCATGGATGGCATGGATGCCTGGTCCGCCTGCGCTTTTCGGTTTGCCTGTGTCCTAACTCGGCAAACCGCGGATTTCGCGGATGACGCGGATTCCAGCATAGTGTCCCAGAAAGGCAACCCAAAATCCGCGCGCTCCGCGAACTCCGCGGTTCGCCGAGGGGCTGCACAGGGCCAACACCTCTCCGTGCAATCCGTGGTTTGGGGAACGGTGCGACAAACGTCAAGAGGAACGCCCCCGTCGGCCGCGCATGGGCAAGGCCCGGACGCTGGACCGCACCGACGCCATGCTCACCTTCCTGGTCATCATCTGGGGCACCGCGTTCCCCGGCGTGAAGGCGCTCCTGCAGGTGCTCGACCCGTACCAGCTCACCTGGTTCCGCTACGCGCCGTTCCCCCTCCTGTACGGCGCGTTCCTCCTGCTGCGCCGCTCGGAGGCGTTCCGGCGGGTGTCGGGCCGCGACTGGGTGCTGATGGCGCTGCTGGGCACGGTCGGCGTCATCGGCTACCACTTCCCGCTCAACTGGGGCCTGCACGACACCTCCGACGGCGTCCAGGTGACGGCCGCGACCGGCGCCATCCTGGTGGCCACCACGCCGCTGTGGACGCTGCTCATCTCCACCCTCGCCGGCCGCGAGCGCTGGCACGGCGCCACCACCGTCGGCTCCCTGGTGGCCTTCGCGGGGGTGGCGGTCGTGGTGTTCTTCGGGACGGGCCACGCCGAGTTCACCGCCGCCCGCAAGACGCTCGTCATCCTGCTGGCGCCGCTGTCGTGGGCGCTCTACTCCATCTACACCCGGCCGCTCATCCACAGGTACGGGGGGCTGTTCGTCACCGGCGTGACGCTGAGCCTCGGCACCTTCACGCTGCTGCCGCTGGCGTTCACCTACGGCGCGGCCCCGCTGCGCGCCCTCGACGCGGGCGGGTGGGCGTGGCTCGCGTTCCTGGCGCTGCTGTCGACGGCGCTGGGCTACGCGATGTGGAACCAGGCGCTCAAGCTGCGCTCCGCCAGCGCGGTGTCCGCCTACGTCTACTTCAACCCGGTCGTGGCCACCGTCGTGGGCGTCCTCTTCTTCGGCGAGCGGGTGACGCCGTTCTTCCTCCTCGGCAGCGCGCTGGTGCTGGGTGGCGTCATCCTCGTCAACCGCGCCCGGCAGGCCGCCGCGGCCATCGCCCCCGACCCCGTGCCGACGGTGGCCAAGGCGCCCGCGCCGACCGAGAAGCCTTAACGGGCGCCTCCGGGTCACGGCGGCCGTGGCGGGGCTCACGCTCGCGGACATCCAGAGGGCCGACGCCCTCCTGAAGGGCAGCGTCCGGCGCACCCCGATGAAGCGCTCCGGCACTCTGTGCGCCATGACCGGCGGCGACCTGCACCTCAAGCTGGAGAACTTCCAGCTCACGGGCTCGTTCAAGGTGCGCGGCGCGCTCAACAAGCTCCACTCGCTGACCCCCGCCGAGCGCCGCAGCGGCGTCGTCGCCGCGTCGGCCGGCAACCACGCGCAGGGGGTCGCCTACGCCGCGCGCAAGGAGGGCGTCAGGTGCGACATCTTCATGCCCGAGGAGGCGACGCTCGCCAAGGTCGTCGCCACCCGCGGCTACGGCGCCACCGTCCACCTCATCGGCAAGGACTACCAGGAGGCCTACGAGAACGCCCTCAAGTTCCAGCAGGCCAACCGCTCCACCTACGTCCACGCCTTCGACGACCCCGCCGTGATGGCCGGCCAGGGCACCCTCGGGCTGGAGATTCTCGAAGACCTGCCCGAGGTCGACACCGTGCTGGTGCCCATCGGCGGCGGCGGCCTCATCTCCGGCATCGCCACCGCGCTCAAGGGCCTCAAGCCCAGCGTCAAGGTCATTGGCGTGCAGGCCGAGGGCGCCAGCACCATCGCCCCCAGCCTCCAGAAGGGCCAGCCCATCAGCCTCGACGCCGTCGACACCATGGCGGACGGCATCGCGGTCCGCAACGTCGGCCGGCTCACCTGGGACATCATCCGCGAGCGCGTCGACCAGGTCGTCACCGTCGACGAGTCCGAGATCGCCGGCGCCATCCTGTTCCTGCTGGAGCGCACCAAGGCGGTCGTCGAGGGCGCCGGCGCCGTCACGCTCGCCGCCGCGATGAACAGGAAGGTCGACCTCGCCGGCCGCACCTCCTGCGCCCTGGTCTCCGGCGGCAACATCGACATGATGCTGGTCAGCCGCATCATCCGCATGGGCCTCGTCAAGGAGGGCCGCATCGCCGTCGTGCGCGCCACCATCAGCGACCGCCCCGGCGGCCTGGCGCAGTTCCTGACCCAACTGGCGAAGCTCAAGGCGTCCGTCATCGACCTGCACCACGACCGCCACCGGCCCGGCATGTCGCTGAACCGCACCGGCGTCGAGGTCCACGTCGAGACCCGCGGGCCGGAGCACATCGAGGAGATCCGCCGGGTGCTTGCCGCTTCGGGGTACGATGCGGACGTGACGGCCTGACGCGCCGACCAAACCACGGATGGCACGGATTGGCC
>JAIVGU010000084.1 GCA_020201445.1 Halobacteriales archaeon | reverse complement strand
CCTCGGGCCTGCGCGTCATCCCGGTCTACGGCGGGGCCGGCATGGGCAAGCAGCTCGACATGCTGCGCCAGGGCGGCACCCACATCGTCGTGGCCACGCCGGGCCGCCTCCTCGACCACCTGCAGCAGGGCAGCGTCCGCCTCGACAAGGTGCAGACGCTCATCCTCGACGAGGCCGACCGCATGCTCGACATGGGCTTCCTGCCCGACATGCAGCGCGTCCTGCGCGCCGTGCCGAAGGTCCGCCAGACGGCGCTGTTCTCGGCCACGGTGCCGGAGCCCATTCGCAAGCTCACCGGCCAGTTCCTCAGCGACCCCGTGACGGTCAAGGTGGAGGCGGGCCCGACGGCCACGCCCCTGTGCGACCAGTTCAAGGTCTTCCTCGAGAAGCCCGCCAAGCTGCGCAGCCTGCTGGCGCTGCTGGCCAAGGAGAAGCCGGAGCGCACCATCGTCTTCACCCGCACCAAGCACCTGGCCAAGCGCCTGGCGCCGCAACTGGGCCGCGCGGGCTACAAGGCCGTCGCGCTCCAGGGCAACATGAGCCAGGGCCAGCGCGAGCGCGCCATGCAGGCGTTCCGCGACGGCGACATGGACCTGCTGGTGGCCACCGACGTCGCCAGCCGCGGCATCGACGTCCCCGAGGTCAGCCACGTGGTGAACTTCGACCTGCCGGACGAGCCCGAGGCGTACGTCCACCGCATCGGCCGCACCGGGCGCATGGGCCGCACCGGGCGCGCCTTCACGTTCGTGCAGAGCGACGAGCACCGCGACCTCAAGCTCATCGAGCGCATCTCCGGCATCCCGATGGCGGAGTACGACGTGGGCGAGCTGCCCCCCGAGCCGGCGCCGGTGGCGGCGGTCACCAACGGCAACAACCCCGCCGGCTTCGGCCAAGCCCGCCACGGCGCCAACAGCCGCCACGGCCGCCCCCCCGGCCCCGGCCACCACGCCAAGAAGTCCCCCCAGGGCGGCTTCGGGCGCGGCCGCGGCCCCTCCCGCTCCGGCGGCGGGCGCACCTCGACGGGGCGCTCCTCCTAGCTCAGGCCAGGGCGGCGGCGACCGGCGCAGCTGGTAGATTCCTGGAATTGCAGTGAGTGAAATGCCGATTTCAGCGATAGCCTAGCTGCGGCTTTGCACCGGAATCCGGCGCCGCCCTCGGCACGCAGCAGGGATGGCGGGGGTTCCGAGGATGCCAGGGGGCCCACCCAACCCGTTGGTTCCCCGGAATCCCCCGCAATCCTTGCTTCGGCGGTTTGGAGCGCAAAGCCCCTAGCTGCGGCTCGCAAGGCGCGGTGCCGCCACGAAGCCCTCTCACTGGAATTCCAGGAACACTTTTGAGCGCTCCCCCAGTCGCGCCGCCCATGGAGAAGCCACAGGTCGCAATCCTCATGGGCAGCAAGTCCGACTGGGAGGTCGTCAAGGCCGCCCGCGACACGCTTCAGTCGCTCGGCGTCGCGGTCGAGGCCAAGGTCATCTCCGCCCACCGCGCGCCGGGGCCACTCCACCAATACGTCGAAGCCAGCCCCGCCAAAGTGTTCATCTGTGCCGCCGGCGGCGCCGCCCACCTCGCCGGCGTCGTGGCCAGCTTCACCACGCGCCCCGTCATCGCGCTGCCCATCGCGGGCAAGGTGCTCGACGGCCTCGACTCGCTGCTGGCGATGGTGCAGATGCCCAAGGGAGTTCCCGTCGCGACGGTCGCCATCAACGGCGCCGCCAACGCCGGCCTGCTCGCCGCGCAGATGCTCGCCGTCGCGGACCCCGCCCTCGCGAAGCGGCTCACCGACCTGCGCGCCAGCGAGATGCAGAAGGTCCTGGCCGAGAAGCTCGAATGAGCGACGTGCGCGCCCCCGACGCCGACGCCCTGCGGGACGCGGCGCGGCTGCTGAAGGAAGGCAAGCTCGTCGTCTTCCCCACCGAGACCGTCTACGGCCTCGCCGCCAACGCCCTCGACCCCGCCGCCGTGCAGCGCATCTTCGAGGCGAAGGGACGCCCCGGCGACAACCCCCTCATCGTCCACGTCGCCAGCATCGAGGCCGCGAAGAAGCTGGTCGCGGAGTGGCCGCCGCTCGCCGACCGCCTGGCCCGCGCGCTCTGGCCCGGCCCGCTCACCCTCGTCCTGCCCCGCGCCCCGCACGTCTCGGACGCGGTGACCGCAGGGCTCGGGTCGGTGGCCGTCCGCGTCCCCGCGCACCCCGTCGCGCAGGCCCTCCTCCGCGCCGCCGGCGTCCCCCTGGCGGCGCCCAGCGCCAACACCTCCGGCCGCCCAAGCCCGACGACGGCGCAGCACGCCGAGTCGGACCTGGGCGATAAGGTGGCCCTCTACCTCGACGGCGGCCCCACCGAGGTCGGCGTCGAGTCCACCGTGGTCAGCCTCCTCGGCCCCGCACCGGTCCTGCTCCGCACCGGCGCCATCCCGCGCGAGCAGCTGGAGAAGATGGTGCAGGGCTGGGGCAAGCCCGGCTCCGGCCCCGCGGTCTCGCCCGGCATGAAGCACCGCCACTACGCGCCCAAGGCCAAGGTCCGCATCCTCGCCACCGCCGACGTCCCGGCCGCGTGGCGCAGGCAGGGCGGCGACCCCCGCGTCGCCTTCATCGTCGCCGCCGAGACCGCCGCCGCCGGCATGGCGGGGCGCAACGTCGCGGTGCCGGGCTCCCGCAACGACGCCGCGGAGTGGGCGCACGAGCTGTTCGCGCTGCTGCGCAAGTTCGACCGCAAGGACGAGATCCTGGTCGAGGCCATCCCGGAGAAGGGGCTTGGCGCCGCGGTGATGGAGCGGCTGCGCAAGGCCGCCGAGCCCGCCTGACCGGACCACGAGAGGCGCGAACCCCCGGAAGCGCAAGCCTTCAAGGGGCCTGGCCTTGCGGCGGCGTGGCCACCTGGGGAACCCCTCTGTCGCCGACCGCGTCCCGCCTCCTCCTGCTGGGGTCGGGCGAGCTGGGCAAGGAGGTGGCCATCGAGGCGCAGCGGCTGGGCCTCGAGGTCGTCGCCGTCGACCGCTACCCCGACGCCCCCGCGATGCAGGTGGCGCACCGCAGCCACGTCGTCGACATGACCGACCCCCAAGCCCTCCGCGCCATCATCGAGCGGGAGGACCCGGACTGGGTGGTGCCGGAGATCGAGGCCATCGCCACGCCCGAGCTGGAGCGGCTGGAGGCGGAGGGCTTCACCGTCGTGCCGACCGCCAAGGCCGCGCGCCTCACGATGGACCGCGAGGGCATCCGCCGCCTCGCCGCCGAGACGCTCAGGCTCCCCACCAGCCGCTACAGGTTCGCGTCCAGCCCAGAGGAGTTCGCCGCCGCCGTCAAGGAGGTCGGCACCCCCTGCGTCGCCAAGCCGACGATGAGCAGCAGCGGCAAGGGCCAGAGCGTCGTGCGCGGCGAGGCCGACGTCGCCAAGGCGTGGGACCATGCGATGAAGGGCCGCGTCAACACCGGCCGCGCCATCGTCGAGTCCTTCATCGACTTCGACTACGAGATCACCCTCCTCACCGTGCGCCACGCCGGCGGGACGCTGTTCTGCCCGCCCATCGGCCACGTCCAGGTGGACGGCGACTACCGCGAGTCGTGGCAGCCGATGGCGATGAGCAGCAAGGCGCTCGCCCTCAGCCAGGACATTGCCAGGAAGGTCACCGACACCCTCGGCGGCCGCGGCCTCTTCGGCGTCGAGCTGTTCGTCAAGGGCCACGAGGTCTGGTTCAGCGAGGTCAGCCCGCGCCCGCACGACACCGGGCTCGTCACCCTCGGCTCGCAGCGGCTCTCCGAGTTCGCCCTGCACGTCCGCGCCATCACCGGCCTCCCCATCCCCGACGTCGGCGCGCTGGGCCCCACCGCGAGCGCCGTCATCCTGGCCACCACCGACTCCGTCGCGCCCCGCTTCGAGGGCGTGGAGGAGGCGCTCGCCGAGCCCGGGACGCAACTGCGGCTCTTCGGCAAGCCCGCCGCGCACCGCAACCGGCGGATGGGCGTTGTGATTGCTTCGGGGGAGACGACGGACGAAGCGCGGGAGCGGGCAAAGCGGGCTGCGGCGAAGGTCAAGGTCCTCTGAGCAACGCCGCCGGATCCATAGATTGCACGGAGGAACGTTTTTCTGCTTTGCTCACGGCGAACCATGGATTTCGCGGATGGCGCGGATTGGGTCGTTCTGGCTGGAACCTCTTGCTGGGGGTGAATCCGCGTCCTCCGCGGAATCCGCGGTTCGCCGAGCTTGGCCGACGTGACCACACGGCTCCGTGGAATCCGTGGTTGGGGAAGTGGACTAGCACACGCCTTGGCCTGTCGCGCCACCCTAAGCTTCCCCTGTGCTTGCACCGCTTGCATGCGACGCCTACTCCCTGCGCTCCTGCTTGCCTTTGTCCTGATGCCCGCCCCGCACGCCGCGGCCGCCCCGGCGGTCGACCTGCGCATCACCGAGCTCCTGCCTGACCCTGACGGCACGCTCGGCCAGCGCGAGTTCGTGGAGGTCTGGAACGCCGGCAACGCCACCGTCGACCTCGCCGGCTGGAAGCTCCACGACGCTCCGACCGCCTCCGGCTCCACCAACACGTTCACCTTCCCAGCCTGGAGCCTCCGCCCCAACGGCCGCGTGGTCGTCTGGGGTGGCGGCGCCGCCGACGCGCGCGGGCCCGCATGGAGCAACAGCGCTGTCTGGAACAATGCCGGCGACGGCGCGTTTCTCGTTGACCCGGTTGGCACGCTTGCCGCCTGGGCAGGCTACGGCACCGCCAGCGCTCCCGCCGGTTTCGAGGCGGGCCTCTCCGCCAAGCCCGACAAGGCGCTCTCGACCGAGCTCCAGGACGGCCTGTGGATCGCGCACGAGCCGACCCCCGGCGCAGCCCCGGGCGCCACCGCCGGCACCCTGGCGCTCCAGGTCAGCAACGTCGCCCCCCACGCGGCGTTCGTCGGCCTGCCCGCCTCCGCGCGGCCCGGCACGGCCATGTCCGTCCAGCTTGCGGTGGGCGACGACAACGGCGACGCCGACGTGAAGGCGTGGAACCTCACCTCCAACGGCGCGGTCGTGGCGTCCGGCTCCAGCGTCCCCGCCGGCCCCATCACGCTCACTGTCCCGTCCGGAATCGCCTGGAGCCTCGTCGTTCAGGCGAAGGACGCCGCCGGCCTCGCCGCCCGCGCCACCGCCGTCCTGGCTCTGCGCGACTCCGACCTCGCCGTCTCCATCCCCTCCGGCGGCCTGACGTTCCCCGAGGTCGCGCCTGGCGCGGCGCAGGCGGAGGCCACGCAGCCGGTGACGCTGCAGAACATCGGCGCCAACCCGCTGCATCCGCTCGTGGACGTGTCGGATTTCTCCGGCCCCAGCGCCCTCGCCCTGGTGCGCGATGACCTGCTCCAGGACCATCTTGTGGCCCATGTGCAGGTCGCCGCTGGGCATGAAGCCGGTCATCACCGACCAGGGGTCCT
>JAIVGU010000083.1 GCA_020201445.1 Halobacteriales archaeon | reverse complement strand
CTTCGCAGTCAGAGGGAGGCAGGGGTAGTTCGACGCGCCTAAACCTTCATCTAGCCCCTTGATTTCGGCGACTCGAAACCATGCCCTTCGCCCTCGAGCCCGCCGCCCTCGTCATCGCCCTCCGCGAGGGCCTCGAAGCGTTCGTCGTCCTCGGCATCGTCGTCCTGATGCTGCGGAGGTTCGGCCACCCCGGCAAGGCCCGCATCGCCATCCTCGGCGCCCTCCTCGGCGTCGCCGCCTCCGCCCTCGTCGCCCTCGCCTTCGAGGAGGCGTTCGAGGAGTACGTCGGCGACGCCCTGTTCGAGGCCACCGTCGGCGTCGTGGCCCTCGCCATCCTGGTCTACATGATCGTCTGGATGCAGCGCCACACCGTCGTCGTCACCGGCCGCGTGCAGGAGAAGGTGCGCAAGGCGGTCGACGAGGGCCGCTGGGGCCTGGTCGCCGCGCTGGGCTTCGTCATCGTCTTCCGCGAGGGCGTCGAGACCGTCGCGTTCTTCGCCGCCCGCAGCGCCGAGGGCGTCGACTGGCTCACGCTCGGGCTCAGCGGTCTGCTGGGCTTCGCGCTCGCCGCCTTCATCGCCTTCGCCATCTTCCAGCTCAGCCTCCGCGTCAACCTCCGCAAGTTCTTCGCCGTCACCGGCATCCTCCTGGTGCTCGTCTCCGCCGGCCTGCTGGTCTCCACCGTCCACGAGCTGGAGGAGATCGGCGAGGCGAACGGCGTCGAGGAGACGCCGCTGCTGTGGGACCTGCGCTCCAGCTTCCCGCACGCCGACCGCTGCGTCGGCGAGGAGGTCAACGAGACCTGCGCAGGCGCCGAGGTTACCGCGAACCCGCTGGCCGGCGTGCTGCACGTCTTCGTCGGCTACTCCGACCATCCCACCATCGTGCAGGGTGCGGCGTGGCTGGCGTGGGTGGGCGGCTTCGGCGGCTGGTACGCAATGGGCCTGCGACGGCGCAAGGTGGACGCGCAGGCCTAGGACCGGCGACCGAAGAGGCGGCCCCAGAACGCCTTGCGGTCGCGCGCCTTGGCCCGCTGCTCGTCGTGCAGCTCCGCCTGCTTGGCAGGGCTCAACGTCCCGAAGTCGGTGGACGTGTCCGCCTGCAGGGCCTCAAGCTCGCCGCGGTCCACCCAGACCCCCTTGCAGGAGAGGCAGACGTCCACCCGCACCGCCCCCGCCTGCTCGGCGTCCATCAGTCCGCCGCAGCGCGGGCAGACGTAGGGGCTGTCCGAGTCGATGCCAAGGTGCTTGGTCAGCAGGGTGTTCAGGTCGCGGTTGCCGGTCAGGCGGCCAAGCTCCCCCTGGTCCAGGAAGGTGCCGCTGCACTTGGGGCAGGAATCGACCGTGACCTCCACCCGGCCGCGGGCCGACGTGCGCGGCTGCAGCGGCGTCCAGTCGACCGGGCACTCGCGCCGCTTGCCGTCCTTTGGCTTCACCATCGCGCTGCCAAACCTTCCGCCACCTTTCAGGTTTGCTGGCCGCTCAAGAGGCGGGAGCCGGGCGGGGGCGTCGGGCTCGTCCAAGCCTTCCATCCAACTGGCCTTCGGCCATCAAGCCGGTTCGTCGCCTTCGGGCGCCAAACCGGCCAGCGTGTACTCGATGCGCTGCGTCCCCGACCCCTTCGCCGTCCTACGGAGGATGCGCAGCTCGCCAATCTCCTTCGTGTCCATCACGTGCGTCCCGGCGCAGGGGCAAAGGTCGACGCCGGCGCCGATGCGGATGACGCGCAGGTCGGTGACGGACTTGGGGAGCAGGTCGAGGTTGGTGCGCTCCGGCGGCAGCTCGGCGTTCACCTCGTCGCGCGTCATCGTGCCGGTCGTCACCGCGTAGGACGCCTTGACGGCGTCGTTGGCCGCCGCCTGCAGGTCCGCCAGCATCTCGTTGGTGAAGTTGACGGGGTTGAAGTCGATGCGGCTGCGGCTGCGGTGGATCTGGTTGCCCACCGTGCGCGCGCCGCCGAACAGCTCGTACGCGAGCCCCGAGACGAGGTGCTGCGCGGTGTGCATCCGCATGTGCGCGTAGCGGCGCTCCCAGTCGATCTCGCCCGCCACCGCGTCGCCGGGCGCGAGGCCGTGGCCGGGGCCGACGACGTGCTTGACCGGGCCGCGCTTGGTGACCTCGCGCACTTGCACGACGCGCTCGCCCGCGGTGAGCCTGCCCGTGTCCCACTCCTGCCCGCCGCCGAGCGGGTAGAAGAGGGTCTGGTCGAGCGTGACGTAGTCCGCCTGCGCCTCCACCACGCGGGCGGTGAAGCTGCGCTCGTAGCCGCGCTCCAGCCCACCCTCCATGTAGAGCATCCGGGTCATCGCGGGCAAGCTGCCGCCGGAGTTGATAGGGGTTGCGGCCCCCCAAGCCTTTCAAGCGCCCCCCGGGTTCGCGCCGCCGTGCGTATCCCCTTGGGCCACGTCGCTGCGCTGGCCCTCCTTCTCACCCTGCCCGCCCTCGCCGGCGCGCAGGTCCCCAGCGTGCCCCTGCCGGGCGCCGCCGCCGTCGACGTGAAGGCCACCACCGACCCGGTCCCGGTGGGCCTCGACGCGCCCGCCACGGTCACCGTCACCGTCACCAACACCGAGCAGTCCACGGGCAACGCCCAACTCGACCAGCCCCGCCTCATCGCCCTCACCGTCGCCGGCGCCCCCGACGGCTGGACCCCCGGCATCGACCCGCCCACCTTCCGCATGAAGCCCGGCGAGTCGCGCCAGGCCACCCTCCAAATCTCCGTGAGCGGCGGCGCCAGCGAGCGCGAGGCCCGCATCACCGTCACCGCGAAGGCGTACGCCCGCGGCGTCGACACCGTCCCCGTCGCCGGCCCCGCGGCCGACCCCGAGGCGGTCGCCAACGCCGACGTGTCCGCGGTGCGCTCCGACGACCCGCAGCGCGTCCTGCTGGAGACCGTCGGCCCCTACGTCTGGATCCTCCTGCTCGCCCTCGTGGCCGCCGTGGTGGTCATCCTGTCGCTGCTGGCCGCCAACCGCCGCATCGCGGTGCGCCTTTCCGCCAGCGAGCCGCAGCACACCGTCGCCCCCGGCGCGCGCACCGTCTTCCCGGTCTTGGTGCACAACATCACCCGCCACGAGGACACCGTGGTCCTGCGCGTCCCCGAGGTCCCGGCCGGCTGGGCCACCTTCCTGCCCACGCCGCAGCTCGACCTCGACGCCGGCCACCAGGAAGAGGTGCCGGTGGTGGTCATCGCCCCCAAGGACGCCGCCGAGGGCATCCGCCAGCCGTTCACCGTCGTGGCCACCAGCGCCCAGGCGCCCCGCCGCCCGGCCACGGTCGTCCTGGAGGCCGAGGTCGTGGCGCCGCGCAAGGGCGGCAAGGCGAGGGACGCCGCGCACGAGGCGTGAGCCTTCGGTCGTCCAGGCGCCCAGGCGCTGCCCCCGCTTGCCCCTGGCCCCATCCGCCGATGCCACTGATGCACCGATGAGCGGCTGTTGTTTCGGTGAAATCGGTGCCATCGGTGATGGGCCGAGGGAAGTCCCACTGGCCCACCACGTTCCGTCATCGCGGCGAAGTGCTGAAATAAAGACCACGAGTCGGCGAACGCGCATGGCAGACGAGGAGACCTTGGACGACGTCATCGAAGAGGAGACGGCGCCGCGCCACCCCCACGCCGACCACGTCCCGCAGGGCGACGGCTTCGTCGACCGCGCCTGGACCGTCCAGGACCGCCTCGCCAAGGGCTGGGAGGGCCTCGGCAAGGGCCGCATCGCCCGCGTCCTGCGGATGGCCCGCAAGCCCGAGCCCGAGGAGTTCCGCCAGAGCGCCATGATCGTGCTGGTGGGCATCGGCATCATCGGCGCCCTCGGCTTCTTCGTCTACCTCTTCATGGCGTGGCTCCTCAAGGCCATCACCCCCGCGTAGGCATGCGCGCGGCGCTGCTCGCCCTGGTGGTCTGCGCGGCGGCCCTCGCCGGCTGCTCCGCGGCGGGGCCCCCGACGCAAGGGTGCCCGCAGCACGGCCACGCCACCGTCGTCACCGGCGACCTCCCGTCCGGCGCCGACCCCCGCCAACCGTCCGACGCCCTCTACGTCGTGACGGGCCTCGACGCCGCGCTCCCCGCCCGCGTCACCGCCAACGCCACCGGCGGCACGGGCCCCAGCCACGGCGCCGGCACGCGAGTCCCCGCCGAGCGGGCGCGGGCGGCGGCCTCGTCCACAACCTCGGCGGCCCGCCCGCGGAGGGCCAGGTGCTCACGCCCGGCCACGGCGCCCACGTCTGGTACGCCGGCTTCTGGGAGAACGGCACCCTGTTCGAGACCAACCTCGAGGCGTTCGACCACAGCGCGTGGCCCCGGGCGGGCTGGTACCAGAGCGTCCCCTACGAGCCGCTCCCGGTCTACGTCTACGGCCAGGAACGCAGCGAGGAGCCAGCGTACTGGAAGCCGCTGCCCAGCCCCGCCCCCACCGGGACGCCGGTCGACGGCCCCGTGGGGACGGCCGCCGCGGCGCCCGGACTCGGCTACTACAGCACCATCAAGGGCTTCAACGACGGCCTCAAGGGGCTCTCCACCACCAGCACTCGGGTGATTTGGATGGCCGCGGCCGACGCCTACCCCGCTGGCACGCCCAACAACCCGCTGGCGGGCGACAACCTCGTGTTCTTCGTGCGGCTGGCGGACGTCGTGGACCAGCCGTGCCCGTCGCCGCAGCCGACGGGGACCTTGGCGTGCCCGTCGCAACCGTGAAATAGGCTGCCCTAGTCGCGCGACTGCTCTGTTGGTTTCCCAGCGGGAGCAGGACTGAATCGCATGGACGACGAAGGCGGACTGGGCATCCTCCCGACGAAGGAAGAGCTGGCCAAGAAGGCCGAGGCGAAGCAGCCGGCGGCCCCCGCCACCACCCAGGAGACGCCCGGCGTCGCCGAGGGCAAGAAGAAGTCCAAGAAGGGCAAGAAGGCCCTCGAGGAGGACAAGGAGCCCGAGCCCCTCACCGGCACGCAGGTCCTGGTCCTCAAGACCCAGGTCGGCCAGGAGCGCCGCGTCGCCGAGGCGCTGGGCAACAAGGCCCGCCGCTTCAAGCTCCCCATCCTCGCGCTGCTGGCCCCCGCCGAGCTGCGCGGCTACGTCTTCATCGAGACCACCGACCCCGTCAACGTCGAGAAGGGCGTGCGCGGCGTCAGCTACGCCCGCGCCCTCATCAAGGACCCGATGACCAACCAGCCCAAGGACACGCCGTTCTCGGAGATTGCGCACTTCCTGACCCCGGTCAGCGCGGTAGCGAAGATCGCCGAGGGCGACATCGTCGAGCTGGTCTCCGGCCCCTTCCGCGGCGAGAAGGCGAAGGTCACACGCGTCGACGACACCAAGGAGGAGATTACCGTGGAGCTCATCGAGTCCATGGTGCCCATCCCCATCACCGTCAAGGGGGAGCACGTCCGCGTCCTCGAGAAGTCGCAGGGCTAGGGACGCCCAGCTTGGCCAGGGGCCGCAGGGCCAAGCCCACCCCATCCGACGCAGCGCGCTTCGCAGGAGAAGCCGCATCCGATGGGCTGGACGGGGCGCAGCGGCAGCACGGGTCTCCACGGCGGCAGGCCCGCCGGTCCACGCGGCGCGGCATTGCCCAGAAGCGTTCCACGCACCCCCCGCCGGATGCCGAAAAACCGACGTCGGACCCGACAGGTCTGGACCAAGCCATCCTTCTTCGGCAGATGGGACACGGCGGCAAGCCTTTTACCCTGGAGAAACGCTGCTGAGCGGTGCCTGCCATGACCGTGCGCGGCCTGCTGCGTGTTGCCCCCGTCTTGCTGGCCCTGATGACCCTCGCCACGCCGGCGCAGGCAGACCCCACGTGCGTGGCGTCGGCCGTGTGCGTCAGCGACCCGTGCGGCACCGGCGTCTGCTCCGACCCCTCCGCCATGCCGGTCTGCCCGACCTACCTCTGCGTCCACGCCCTGCTCACCTGCGAGCACGTCGCCTGCGTCAGCGCTCCCCATCCCTCCGGACCCAGTTGCAGCGCCGTTGACTACGACGGCAGCGGCGTCTACATCCACGCCGACTGCCTGCTCCGCCTGCCGCCGCCCGCGTTCCCCCCGTCGGGGACCAACAGCACCCCCCTTCCACACCCCTGACCATGCGCTTCCCTGCCCGAACCGCATCCGCCCTCGCCCTCTGCGTGGCGGCGCTCCTGGCAGCGCCCGTGGGCGCGGCGCAGCCCATCGGTGCGCAACTGGTCGTCAACGACGCCCGCTTCCAGGGGATGATGGACCAGTCGGGGAGCCTGACGTTCCTCGCCCTCTCCGGCTTCGCCAAGGAAGTCCCCTCCCACCTGCACGCCGAGGGGGGCCACATCGAGGCGCGCCAGTTCGACTACGACGGCTACGAGGTGCACGGCAGCGACCTCGTTTCCGGCACCGACGTGGACACCCTGCACGCCGTCGACACCTACCAGCCGGTCGCCCCCGACGTCACCGCCGCGGACCACGCCCGCCTCGACCTGGCCGGGGTGCGCGGCGACGGCTACCAGTTGCACATCCTCTCCGGCACCGGCCTCTCCCTCGCCGGCCACATCTCCGACGGGGTCCAGAGGGCGCTGCAGCACCCCCGCCTGGACCAGCACGAGATCAACGAGCAGGACGACAAGGGGTCCAACCTCTTCCTCCCCGTCCCGGTGTCCAAGGAGGCCGAGCGCGGCTCCTGGACCGTCGCGCTCGCGGGCACCTCCCACGTGCTCACGGAGGCCCAGACCGCGACGCTGCGCCTCTCTGGCACCTTCACGCTTGAGGTGGTCGGCCTCGACTTCCAACTGCTGGGCCAAGGCGTCGAGAAGGAGCTGCGCAGCGGCGTCTCGCGCTCCTCCCCCGCCCCCGGCGGTGCCCCCACCGACGAGCGGGCCCACGCGCTGCACGAGACCTTTCTCCGCGTCCTCGTCACCGACGGGACGCTGGAGTTCAACGTCGACGCCGCCAGCGCCCTGCAGTGGTCGGGCCCCGCCGTCGAGACGGTCGCCGGCAGCGTCACCATGGAGGACGCCACCGGCTCCATCCAGCTCGCGGACGGTCAGCAGCAGAGCCTCACCGGCGCCAGCTACCGCCTGGACGGCCGCTACGACCTCAAGGCCAACCCGGCCGAGCAGGGCCTCCAGCTCGCGGTCACCGGCCTGGACGAGCAGGGCCAGCCGCTCGTGCCGCAGAGCACCACCGTCCGGCAGGCCGCCTCGCCCATCTACTGGGCCGCAGTCGCCGCGGTGGCCAGCAGCGCCGCCGTCGCCGCCCTGGTCGTCCTCCTGCTGCACCGCCGGCCCACGATGGCCGACGTCGAGTCGGCGCTCGAGGCGGGCCACTTCCGGCGCGCCGCCCGCGACGCCGCCCGCCTGCTGCGCAGCCGCCCCGGCTTCGAGGACGCTATGATCAGCCGCGCCATCGCCCTCTCCAAGCTGGGCCGCAACCAGCGCGTGGTGCGGGAGATCCGGGCCCACTTCGCCACCCGCGAGCCCTCCGACGGCGTGCTCCACTACGTCCTGGGGCTGGCCCTGCGCGAGACCGGCGC
>JAIVGU010000268.1 GCA_020201445.1 Halobacteriales archaeon | reverse complement strand
TGGAGGGTGTCGAGGACGATGGGGAGGCAGGTGCCGTTGGTGGTTTTGGGGCCGCAGAGGTAGAGGGTGTCGGGCATGGTGACGTATTGGCTGCCGACGGTGACGTTGGTGGAGCCGGTGTTGAGCATCGGCGTGGCGCAGACGGCGCCGAGCGCCGAGGCGTTGCACAGGCGCGTTGTCGCGTCGAGGGCGGGGATGGTGCAGGTGGTGGCGGTGCTGGTGCTGCCGCAGGCGGCTTGGCGTTGGATGACGTCGGCGCTGTGGACGTTGAAGCTCAGGACGTCGTTGAGGACGTTGAGGCCGCCGCTGGTGACGGTGCCAAGGAGGTAGCCGTGGCAGTTCTGGCTGGTCATGGTGACGTGCCATGTTTCGCTGAATTGGACGCCGAAGCTGTTGCTGAGGGCGGTGTTTTTGACGATGCCGGTTCCGAAACTGCATCCAGTGGCAGTGACAGTGAAACCGATGGAAGGGCTGGTTCCGAGTTGAGGGGTGGTAATGCGAGCGTCGAGTTGGAAGAGCGAAGATGAATCGGGCGGTAGAGCGTCGGCGTGAATGCAGTAGCCAACATGGCCGGCGGAGACGACGGTGGGCTGGGCCTGAACATCGAAATCGCTGCATAGGCCGCGGCCGTCGGTGATGCTGGCTTGGGCGGCTGGGATGGCGGCGAGGGCGGTGAGCGCGATGAGGACGCGCAGGGTGCGCGTCATACGTCGGGCACCCCGCGGCCCCACTTGAAGAGGGCAACGATGAGAAGGGCGTTGAGCAGGACGCCGAGGATGACGACGTTAACGAGTGTGCCGGCGCCGTCGATGGTGCCGACGACCATGCTGGCAATCAGGCTGTTGACGGTGTCGCCGCAGCCGGTGAGCCAGTCGAGAGGGCCTTCGCAGGGGGTGACGCCGGTGATGCTGATTTTGGCTTGGCTGCTGATGGTGACGATGACTCGTTCGCCGATGGCGAAAATGATTAGCTTTTCGAGGTTGCCCATCAGTTTCAGCCTCCGAAGCCGCTGCGGCGGCTGGTGCCCCAGACGACGAAGCCAAGGGCGACCACGGCAAGGAGAGTGGGAACATACCAATAGTCGGAGGCTTTCCACAAGACCGCAACCCACATGCCGACATAGGCGGCCCCGACGATGACGGGGGTGCTGCCGGGGATAATGTCGGGCATGCGGCCGTGATGGCGTTGGACGCGACCGCCGGTCAGGCCCCACGCGGCAAAGGCGAAGCCGGCGGTGATGCCGACGAACCACCAGAGTTGCCGGCTGGCCGTTGCGGAAGCATCGGGATTGGTGGGTTTCTTGCCGCCGCCGCTGCAATCGTAGGGGTTGCCGTCGCTGCCGACACAGACGGTGTTGCCGTCCGCGTCGGTGCGAGTGCCCAATGGTTGGTTGCCGAACTTGGCCGTGGCAGCGAGGTCGTAGCGAGCGATGGTGCCGGGGAAGCCTTGCGTGGCGATGTAGGCACTGCGCGCGGTGTCGTCAATGCGGAGGGCGGCGAACGTGCCGTTGGCTGGCATCTTGATGGTGTGGATGGTGGTGCCGTTGTTGGCGCCGACGAAGCGGACGGTGGTTGCCGAGTCCGTGAAGCCGAGCCAGAGAACGTCTCGGCTCATGGCGATGCCGCGTGTATAGGGAGTGGCGCCGACGATGGGTGGCCACTTGAGGGTGCCCAGGGTGCCGTTGAGGACGCGGACCATCGCAACCGTGCCAGTCGGAGTAAAAAGAGCGACGTAGTCACCGCCACACGCCACGGCCTTGGCCTTGTCGTAGGGACTCTGGTAAGTGTAGACCTGGACGAGCTCGACAATGGGTTGACTGGAGCCACCGCGCACCACATCTGGAGCGGGGCCAATCTTGATGCGCCAGACCTTGCCGGGCACTGTGTCGCTGACGGCGGTGAGGTAGTCGTTGCCGTCGGTGGCTCGCCATGTGCAGAGCTGGCGGGTCTGGCCGGGGGCGCTGAAGGCGACGCTGGTGCCGCAGCTTTCGTCACCCTGGTTGTTGTATTGGAGGATGGCCCAGAGGCCGACATTGCCGTTGCCGACGTCGCTAAAGGCGAAGGCGACAAGGGCAGTGGCTTGGGAGAGGAAGGAGCCTGCTTGGCCGTTTTCCCAACTGATGGGGGCGGCGACGATGTTGCCGATTTGCTGGATGCCACCGGGAAGAGTCTTGGATGTGGTGCCGGGGCAGACCGAGCCGCCGTCCTGCGTTTGGAGGTCGAAGTCGCAGAAGTCGGTGCAGACGGTCCCGGTCTGGTCGGGGTTGC
The DNA here is from genome assembly GCA_020201445.1 of Halobacteriales archaeon. The sequence continues at coordinate 2,145 of JAIVGU010000268.1, read as the reverse complement.
CCAAGAGTTCGTTGCGGATGCTGAACAGGTTGGCCTGGGTGGCGGTGACGGTGCAGTTCAGGTAGGCCGTGTAGCCGCGGCCGGGAGGGTCTTGGCTGTAGGCAAGGACGCCATCAAGCTTGTTGCAGCCGGTCGCCAGGGGACTGGCGCCCTGGAGTGTCAAGGTCGCGGGGTCGTAGACGCGAATCGCGCTGGGTTGAGGGGTGGTGCGGGCGATGACGACGCGATCCATCGGGTCGACGTCGAAGCCGACGATGCCGCTGACGTCGACCTGGGCAACGGGGGCATCGCTGGCGAGGGTGGAGATGGGCGTGATGGCCCAGAGGAGCTCGGCGCGGTCGCCGACGCTGCTGTTGGTGTAGACGACATAGGATTTGGTGTCGGTCATCGCAACGGCAATGTCGCGGCTGGTGATGGATTGGCGGTGGCTTTGGACCCAGCCCTGGCAGACGCCGACGAGGCACTTGTAGTCGCGATACTGGATGACGAGGCCGCCTGGGTTGCCGGAGGTGCAACTGTAGGCGTTGAGGGCCATGTCGGCGGCGTTCATGGTGATGGCGAGGCGGGTGCTGCCGCCGATGAAGCCGGAGGCGCAGGTGCCGGGGGTGGTGCCGGAAAGCGTCACCATCGTGTCGGGAGTGAGGGCGGGGGTGGTTGGGTAGATGAGGGGGATGCGGTAGGCGCCGCCGTAGGAGTAGAAGAAGGACTCCGATTTTCCGTTGCGGGCCCAGCCGTGGATGATGTGGCCGCTGGGGGTCCAGATGGCTTGTAGGTTGGTTGCGGCGTTGCCGAAGATGGGGCACAGGATGGTGCCGAGGTTCTGGTAGACTTGCTCGAAGTTGCTGCAGTCTCCGGTGCCGTAGGCGACGCTCCAGAACTGGCGGGCGCCGTGGGCGGTGTAGATTCCGACGTTGCCGCCGGAGGAGCGGGCCCAGATGACTTCGCCGTCGGGCATGATGGTGGAGCCGCCGTTCATGGCGGCGGCGTTGCTTGTGGCGCCGCTGATGGTGGAGCCGACGCCCAGGTTGTCACCGATGGGAATGGGCCCATACCATGTCGAGCCGTCGTATTCCCAATAATCGGGACTGGAGATGGTGTCGCCGCAGGATGTGACTAGGATTTGGAAGCCGTTGCCGCTGGCCACGTCGTAAATGCCACCGTCCGTTGTCGGGCCGCAGGTTCCACTTTGGGTGAAGAGGAGCGTCCAGGTGGCGCCGTTGTCGACGGTTTTCCAGAGTTTGCCTTTGGCAACGGCGTAGTCGTGCGTCATGGCCAGCCATGTGCCGGTGCCCGTTGCGAGAAGGCGGTTGATGACGAGGTTGTCGTTGCCGGTGCCCGATATGTCGGTGGTCTTGCCAATCCAGCACGTATCTCCGGTGCAGCCGGGGGTGCGGATGCTGAAGCCGACCAGACCCGTTTGGGGGGCGCCGGTGTAGACCTTCCACAGAAAGCCGAGTTCCTCGCCGTTGCTGGCGAGCTGGAAGGTGCGCGTGACGTCGTTGACGCCGTTGACGAGCTCGTGATGCCAGAGGACCGCGGCCTGCGCCTGTGTCTGCGGGACCAGGGGCGTCAGGGTTGCCACAAGGGTGGCGCAGGCGGCGATGATGGCGAGGTTGCGGGCGAACATGGAGGATGCCCCGAGGGCTCGTCGGCGGAGTGAACCGCATGCACCCATCGGTGCGCGACGAGCCGGAGAAAGGGAAGAGGGAGGATGCAGGAGCGGGCGGGACTAGCCGCCGGCGCCCTTGCGGTTGCGCTTGGCGAACGTGTAGAGTCCGAAGGACGCAAGCAGTAGCACAAGCAGGCCGACTTCAGTGATGGTTTGTTTGAGGTCGGCGCTGTCCTTGCAGGATGCAATGTCGACGGCATCGGTGTAGATGTCGTCGCAGGCGGTCTTGGCCTTGGCAGCCTGCTTCTGGATGATGCCGTCAACAGCATAGAGCAGGAGGACGGCAACGAGCGCTCCGACGATTAGGTTGGACATGGGTATCACCCCCTCGGGCGCCTTGTGGGCGAGTCCAGGGCGGTCTGGCTTGGCCGGCGCCGGTAGGCGCCTTGCATCACGCTTGCTCCCCCATTTTCTTGGCGTGACGGTCTGCATACGACTCTAATGGACTTGGAAGTGGTTGAGCGTGGTAGGGGAGA
>JAIVGU010000267.1 GCA_020201445.1 Halobacteriales archaeon | reverse complement strand
GCTCCGGCACCGTGTCGGGGTTGAGGAACGCCAGCACCTCGCCGCGCGCCTCCCGCGCCCCGCGGTTGTTGCCCGCCCCGAAGCCGAGGTTGGGCTGCTCCACGACCTGCACCCGGGGGCACGTTGCGCGCACGAGGTCGGCGGTGCCGTCGCGGCTGCCGTTGTCGACGACAATGGCCTCGAAGCCCGGCGGGAACTCCTGCCGCTGCACGGCGGCGAGGCACGCCCCGATGTCCTCTCGGCTGTCGTGCGTGACGATGACCAGGCTGAGCGCGGGCACGGCCACGCGCCACGACGCGGGGCGGGACTGAAGAAAGGCGCGGCTTCGCTCCGACCCAACCGCGGATTGCGCGGATGCCGCGGATTCTGACTTCATCGACATCCGCGCAATCCGCGTCATCCGCGGTTTCGGTGGGGCAGGCGCGCGACCAGGACGAACTCGTTGTGGGTGAACAGCCGTCCGAAGGCGCGCGTCAGGGGGAAGGAGGCGCGGCGCACCACCTCCAGGCCAAGCGCCGCCGCGAGCCGCTCCAGGCCGGCGAGGTCGACGAAGCGCACGTGGGTCGCGTCGCTGGCGTGGCCGCGCTCCTGCGGCGTGATGAGGGCCACCTTGCCGCCGGGGCGCAGGAACGGGAGGTAGCGGCGCACCAGCTCCAGCGCCTCCGTTTCCCCCATGTGCTCGACCACGTGCGACAGCAGCAGCGCGTCGAAGCCGCCGGGCTGGGCGTGCGGCGAGGCGAGGAATTCCTCCGGCGTGAACGCCTCCAGGCCGCGCCGCCGCGCCACCGCCACGGAGCCGGCGTTGTGGTCGACGCCGACGGCCTGCCCGGCGAGGTGGGCGAGGCAGCGCCCGACCCCGCAGCCAATCTCCAGCGTCCGGCCGAGGCGGAGGCGGCGCAGGTTCCAGCGGTAGGGCGCCTGCACGTCGAGCCAGCGCTTCCAGCGCGCCCCCGACAGGCGCTCCAGCCGCTCTGTGTAGGCGGGCGCCTGCGTGGAGGCCTCGGAGCCTGAGCCTGCACCGCTCATTCGCTCCCCACCCCGTTGGCGGGCTCTGCTCCGGGCGCCGCGGCGGGGGCGCGGTCCCAGTGGCGCGCGGCCCACAGGTTGGCGGCCGCGAGGCCCAGGCCCAGCCCCGCCGTCGCGTAGGCGGCGAGGTCGAGGCGCTGCGCCTGGGCGGCGGCGGCCACGGCGGCGAGGTAGGCCAGCGCGAGCGCCATGTAGGTGGCGGAGAGGCGCAGGAACCAGCCGCGCGCCGTCCACTGCGGCAACAGGAGGTAGGCCAGCGCGAAGCCGGGCGCGCCCCACGCCATCGCCCGCAGCAGCGCGAAGACGGGGGCGAGGCCGGGGCCGAACAGCGCGGTCCAGACGGGCTCGCCCGCGAGGGCCAGCAGGGCGATGCAGGCGACGTGGGCCAGGAGCAGCTTCGGCACGAGGCGGCGGGTGCGGCGCCACTCGTCGCCGGGGCCGTGCCGCGCGGCGAGCGCCATCCACGCCATCGAGACGCCCTGCAGCGCGAGGACCGGCAGGTTCAGCAGGAGGTAGGCGAGGGTGAAGAGGCCGGCCTCGTGCGGGCCCATGAAGGCCTGGATGAGCAGGATGGCGCCCTGCGCCATGAGGAACCACGCCCACGCGTTGGGGGCGGCGGCGAGGCCGTCGCGCAGCAGCCCGCGCGGGCTCCGGCCGGGCGGGAGGGGACCGAGGACGGTGGCCGTGCGCGCCACGACGGCGAGGGAGCCAAGGGCGGCCAGCGCGAGCAGCCACAGCGGGTCGGCGTGGAGCGCAGCGGCGGCCACGGAGGCGGCGAGGAGACCGATGCGGCTTGCGAGCATCGCCGTCGAGTAGCGGTCGAGGGCGCCGCCGACGCTGCACAGTCCCTGCGCGTACTGCTCGGCCACGGTGACGGGCGCGAGCACGACCGCCCAGGCGAGCCAGACGGGGTCGAGGCGGACCTGCGCCGCAAGCCGCAGCGTCCACGCGTCCGCGACCACCAGTGCCGCCACCAGGAGGGTGCCCACCAGGAGGCCGAACGCCATGCGGCGCAGCAGGCCCTGGTTGAGCGGGACGCCGCCGCGGTGGCGCAGCACGGCGAACCCGAGGCTCGGGTAGCACGCCACGGTGGCCAGGACCGCGAGCCCGAACGCGGTGGCGAGTTGGCCCACGACGGCGGGGCCGTAGGCGATGCCGCACACCAGCAGCACGACGGGGCGCGCCGCCTGGCTGAGGGCGTTGCCCGCCGTGGCCAGCCAAGCCGACGGTGCCCGCCCCGCGCCCGCGGGCGCAGCGTCGCTCCCCATCCGGGCCACCCCAGGAGGTGCAGGCATAAGGGCTGCGGCGGTTCAGATGCCGTACTGCGGCCAGTGGCGGAACAGGATCCAGCGCAGGCCCTGGCTCAGGAGGTCGACGGGCCACGCCGCGAAGGGGCCGCCGCCGTTGTCGAAGCCGAGCAGGAGGAGCTGGACGCCCGCCCCGACGCCGAGGGCCACGCAGACGGCGTGGTCGCGCCAGGGGAAGCGGAGCGGCAGGCGGTCGCCCGCCAGGAGCAGCACGGCCAGAAGTGCAGAGAGCGCCAGGCCGCCGTAGCGCAGCACCGCCGTCTGGTCGTGCATGATTCCCTCGGGGGTCAGGTTCTGGTGCGCCGCGTGGGCGCCGAGGTTGAGGGCCACGGTGACGAGGAGCAGCGCCAGCAGCCCGTAGGTGGCGGCGACGGCGGCCCAGCGCACCCCGCGCCGCGCCGCCACGTCGGCGAGCGTGGGGGCCGAGAGGATGGCGAGCAGCGGCCAGAAGGTGATGCCGTAGCGCATGTCGGGGCCGCCGCCGATGTTCACGAACTGCTTCCCCAGGACCAGGAACACGGCCACGAGGTAGGCGACCGTGAAGACGACGATGGACGACGGGAGCGGGAGGCGCAGCCGGCGGCGCAGCAGGGCGCACAGCGCGACGGCGGCCAGCGGGGCCATGGCGAGGAACGGGATGGCGTAGCGCAGTTCCCGCCATTGGGTCCAGAAGAACGTGCTGAACGCCGAGGTGAACGGCGCGGCGGGGTCGCTGAGGACGCTGAAGGCGAGCAGGCCCCCCGGCTGCGTCTGCGCCGCAAGGTAGGACCCCAGCCCGCCGGTGCCGGTGGGGCCGTACTGCGACTCCAGCCCGGCGCGGTGGAGGAGGATGCGGGTGAGGGCCTCGGGGAGCAGGCCGACGGCGAGCCCGGCCGTGGCGGCCCCGGCGCGGGTCCAGAAGGCGCGGGCCCCCAGCCGCACCGCCCCCAGCAGGACGACGCCGAGCGCGAAGGCGAGCAGGACGCCCCACGGGAGCTGGTTCCACACCGCGAGGCCGGCGAGGCAGAACGCCAGCGCGACCCGGAGCGGCGGGGTGCGGGCCCCCTCGCGCAGGCACCACAGGGCCAGGACGAGGAGGCAGACGGAGAGGCTGCTGTACTTCGCCGTCTCGGCCCAGAAGGCGACCGGTGTGGCGAGGAAGCCCGCCGTCCCCAGCAGGGCGCCGCCCTGGCCGACCCAGCCGCGCAGCAGGTCGAAGAGGTAGGCTGCGGCGACGCCCGTGGCGAGGATGGAAATCCAGATAAGGGCGGACCAGTCGAGCGTCGGCTGCAGGGGCCAGTCGGCGGCGGAGGCGACGGGCCAGAAGGAGGCGGCGACCCCGAGGCAGGCCAGCGCCTGGGCCAGCGGCGACGCCCCGAGCCAGCGCAGGGTGGCCCACGCCCCGGCGACGCACATGGCCAAGGCGGGGAGGGCGACCGCCGCGTGCAGGCCGAGGAGGGCGTGGAGGGCCGTCAGCACGCCCAGGACGGGAAGCGCCAGGAACGTGAGCATCGTCGAGCCGGCGGGCGCGGCGATGTGGCCGGGGGCCGGCATGAGGTAGTGGCCGTAAATGGCCGTCTCATTTCCCCACACGATGGGGGTCACGAACTTGGCGTAGCCCGGCAGGTCGCCGCTCACCCAGATGTGGCCGTGCGCCAGGCCGTCGAGGGAGGCGGCCTGCACCAACTCGTCGTTCAGGTATTCACTTGGCTGGAAAGCGAACGCCAGCAGGGCGCACGAGGCCAGGAAGACCAGCCGGAGGGGAACCTGCCCGCCCACAGCGCGCCGACCGCCGCGTTCCATAAGGGGCTATGGTTCTAGAAACGAGAGAAAGGGAGGGAGAGGAAGAGAATCGCGGAGGGCCTTCAGAAGTTGAAGGTCCAGGTGCCCAGCAACTGGTTGACCGTCGTGTAGGTCAGGCTGACCGTGCACGAGGCCGGGCTCGTCGTGGTCGTGCTGACTGTCACGAAGTCGCCGGCACTGACGCTCGACGAGGCGACGGTGCTGCCGCTCGTGATGACAGTGCTGCCCTGGAACTTCACGCTGCAGCCGGTGCCGGTCGTGGTCTGCTTGATGTTCGCCCAGGAGGCGGAGGCGTCCGCGCTGACGATGGTCAGCTTG
>JAIVGU010000266.1 GCA_020201445.1 Halobacteriales archaeon | reverse complement strand
GACGAGACCCGGGCCGCCATCCCGCAGCCGTGGCGGGAGATCATCCGGTTCCGCGACAAGGGCATCCACGCCTACGACTCGCTGTCCCCAGAGCGGCTGTACCGCATCGCCACCGAGTCCATTCCCGCGCTGGAGGCGGCGGTTGGGACTTACCGCAAGCGCCACGGGGCGGCCAAGGCTGGATGACCTCACTTCTGGCAGTCCCGTCCCGGCTCCGCCGGCGCCGGCGGGCCCCAGTGCAGCACGTAGATGGGGTTGTTGGCGAGCTGCGCGCCCGTCGCCGCGAAGACCTGGCACTGCGGCTGCGCGGCGGACCCGTTGCCCTCCCGGAAGGCGGCGTCCATCGCCTGGGCGAGCTTGTCGGTGTCGCCGCTGCTGTGCGAGAGGAGCAGCCAGGCGCTCGCGTGCCCCCGCGTCGCGTTGGCGGCCTCGGCCAGCCCGGCGGCGCTGGTGTCGCCGGTGCGGTGGACCGGGATGGCGGGGTTGCGCGCGTAGTAGTTGTAGGCGAGGAAGACGTTGGGGCCGTTGATGACGACCGCCGTGTCCGCGCCGCTGTTGGCCTCCACGTAGGCGGTGACGTCGCGCCACGGCTCCTTGGCGGGCTCGTCGTAGTAGGTGAGCAGGCCCGGGGTTGCGATGGCCACGAGCGCCGCCACCGCGGCTGCCTGGAGCGGGACCGCCTTGAGCCGCCCGATGCCGGCGCCGGCCAGCAGGAGGAACGGCGCGAGGGCGGGGATGAGGGCGCGGCTGATGAAGGCGGGCTGCGCGACGCTCGCCTCGATGAACGGGATGAAGACGCTGCACAGCAGCCACGCGACCAGCAGGAGAACCTTGGCGGCGGGGTAGTCGCGGCGGTCGGTGTCGTCGGGGTTGCGCTCGCGGTTGAGGCCGCCGAGGCGGCTGCGCGCCAGGCCGTTGGCGACGAAGGCCCACAGCAGCCAGGCGGCGAGCGCGGGGCCGGTGAAGCGGGCGAAGGTGCCGACGACGGTGAAGTCCGGCCCCACGCCGGAGTCGAGGCCGAACGCGGGCTTGGGCATCCAGTAGCCGGCGTTGAGGCGGTCGAGCTGCCCGAGCAGGCCGCCCAGCCAGGGCAGGTAGAGCAGCCCGACGCCGCCGAACGCCAGGCCCCAGCGGACGAGGTCGCCCTTCAGCGGCGCGACGCTGCGCGCACGCGACCACTCCATCGCGAAGGCGACGGCGCGGTGGAGGCCCTGCGCGACGATGACGAACAGCCCCGAGTTGTGGACGTACGCCAGCGCCGCCGTGGCCAGGACGTAGTAGGCGAGCGCGCCCCGGGTGCGGCCCGCGTAGAGCCGCCAGTAGGCGTGCATCGAGAAGACCGCGAGCGCCAGGAGCAGGGAATAGCTGCGCGTCTCCTGCGCGTAGTAGAGGGCGAAGCTGGAGACCGACAGCAGGATGGCGGCACTGAGGCCGGCGCGGCGGCTGAACAGGTCGCGGCCCAGCAGGTAGGTCCCACCCACGGCGGCGACGCCCGCCACGGCGGAGAGCCCGCGCACGGCGGCCTCCGAGCGGCCGAAGGCCAGCATCCAGTTGTGCAGGAGCATGTAGTACTCCGGCGGGTGGAAGTCGCGGATGCGGGCGATCTCCACCAGGAAGCCGTAGTCCTGCGAGGACCAGTCGATGGAGTACGCCTCGTCGAGCCAGATGCTCGCCGCCCCGATGCTGTGGAACCGGAGCGCGGTGGCCACGGCGAGGACCAGGCCGACGGCGATGGGCCAGCGCCACTCCCACGCCTTCGCCTGCCACGGCGAGAGGGTGCGGGTCGGCTGCTTGCGGCGCTTGGCCATGCGGCTCGATTCGAGGACGGGATAAAAGTTGGATTGAAGCCGTCACTCCCGTCCAAACCACGGATTCCACGGATTGCACGGACAATGGACGAATCCGCGTCATCCGTGGAATCCGTGGTTTGGTCGGTCTACGTCGTCTTGAGGATGCCCCCTCTCCGGCCGCCTGTGGCCGCCGGAGGGTCCGGCCGCTTCGCAGCCTGGGCCTTTCGAAAACGCCGCTCGCTGCCGCTCACGTCGTTTTCAAAATGCCCAGCGTCGGCTCGTAGACGAGGCCCTTGTCCATCAGGCGGTTGAGCGCCTCCTCGACGTCCTCCGCGGTGACGCCGCCGACGGCGCTGGCCTGCAGGATGTCGTCCCAGCGGGCGCCCTTCTGCCCTTCGAGCCTCTGCACGTTGGCGAGGACGCCGTTGTCCAGCGCCTCGGTGGCGGCCTCGGCGGCCGCGTCGGGCTTGGGAGCGGGGGTCGGCGGGCGCCAGGTGGACGCTGGGGGGTCTGCGGGGGCGGCTTGCTGGGGCTGCGGAGCGAAGCCGGGGACCTCGCGCTTCTCCAGCCGCACGACCGGGACCGAGCCGCCCGGCAGGAGAGGGGTGACGCACTGCTTGACGGCGTGGGCGAAGCGCTCCACGTCGGTGAGGCCGTAGTGCTGCTGGGCCAGCAGGGCGCCCTCGGCGACGGGCTTGGCGATGCCGCGCCCGGTCAGCGCCTCCAGGGAGGACTGCGGCTCGATGCGGACGGCGCGCACGGCGTCGAGGCGCTCCTTGGTGCGGCGCGCGGTGTCGAGCAGCCACTGGTCGCGGGTCGCCTCGTCCACCACGGCCACGGTCTCGGGCCGGATGGAGACGAAGACGCTGCCGGGCTCCGGCTCGTAGGTGCGCGCCTTGCCGGTGACGGCGACGAAGCAGGGGGTCTTGCCCTCCAGCGCGGCGATGGCGGCGGCCGCCTCGGGCTGGTAGTTGCCGGCGTAGACCGAGAAGACGCCGCTGGGGTCGCTGATGCGGGCCCGCCACACCTCGCCGGACTCGCCCACCGGCTCGACGTCGGTGCAGACGCCGACGACGTGGACGCGGTTGACCTTGGCGCCGAGGGGGGTGACGAGGAAGGAGGGGTCCTTCTCGCCCTGGCCCTTGATCTCGTGGCGGCTGGCGTTGAACTCCAGGGCGAAGGCGCGGTGGGCGACCTCGCGCTGGAAGCCCCTTGGCTTCTCGTCGCTGGGCGCGGGGGGGAGGAAGTTGCCCTGGGTCGCGGTCGCGGCCATCACGCGCCACCCCCGAGGTTGGCGAGGATGCCCTGCGCGAAGGCCACCTTGTCGTCGCCGTGCGGCTTCATGCTGCGCGCGATGAAGGTCATGCCGTACTCGTCGCTGAGGGCGTTGCCACGCACGGCGAAGACGCGCGAGGTGAGGCGGTCGCGCAACTGGTCGCGGATGAGGTCGGGCCGGAAGGCGTCCTGCGCCTCCTTCTTGGCCCGCTCCAGGTCCTTGCCCAGGAGCTGCTCGGTGAGCTCGCGGCCCGCCACGAGCTGGACGGCGCCGGTGCCGTCGTCGAGGATGCCCTTGACGCGCAGGTCGGGGACGCCGCCCTCCACCTTGTTGTGGATGCGGCACACGCCGCCGGCCAGGACGCGGGTGCAGCCGGGGGTGGGGCAGCGCAGCACCAGGCCGGAGCCCTCCTTGACCTCCAGCAGCGTGGCGACCACCTGGACGTCGCTGCCGCCGCCGCGGGCGAGCAGGTCGCGCAGCAGGGTGGGCGCGCGCACGTCGAGCGATGCCGCGTCGGGAAGCTCCTGGGTGGCGGGGGAGATGCGGGCGTCGGCGTCGAAGGTGAACTGGGGGACGCCGCGGTAGGCGCGCACGTAGCCGCCCTCGATGGTGACGGCCTGCCCGGCGCTGAGCTGGGGGTCGCTCCAGGCGGAGAACTCCACCTTGCCGCTGGCGTCGGCGATGCTGCCGCCCCACACGGTCTTGGGCTGGCCCTGCACCGTCACCTGGCGGGGCGCCACCTCGAGGACGCGGCCGGTGATGCGGATGCCGCGCAGCCCCTCCTTGAGGGAGGCGATGGGGACGTCGCTGTAGGTGGTCGGGGTGCGGGGGAGCTCCTCGGGGGCGAGCTTGGTGAGCTTGGTGCGGTCGCCGAAGTTGACCTGGGCCTGGTTGTTGAAGGTCTTCGTGTAGGCGCCCTCGATGGCGAGGACGTCGCCTTTCTCGAGCCCCTCCAGGGGGCGCCAGGAGGTGTAAGGGGCGGTGCCGGTCTCGTCGCCGAGCAGGCCGACGGTGATCTCCTTCTGCTCGCCACGGGCGTTGACGGGCCGGGTGTTGAGGCTCAGGATGCGGGCCTTGAGGTTGACGAAGGGGCTCTGCGGCGGCAGGCTGGCGAGCGGGATGCGCTCCTGGCTGACCGGCGCGGGGGCGGCGCCGCCTGCGGGCCGGGGGGTGTTGGGGAGGGCCCCGTGGTGGCGCAGGATGGTGCGCACGGCCTGGTCGGCGGGGACGCCGTAGTCGAGGTACTTCTGCAGCTCGTCGCGGATGTCGGCCTCGTCGAGGTCGGCGGCCTTGGGGCCGAGGGCGCGCTTGATCTGCTCCACGTAGGGGGCGGGGTCGATGCTCTGTTGCATGGTCTCACGCGGCCGGTGGGTGTCAGGGGC
>JAIVGU010000082.1 GCA_020201445.1 Halobacteriales archaeon | reverse complement strand
CCCCTGGTCCTCGACGACGCGACCGTCCTCGTCGTCTCCCACGGCCCGACTCCCCACGCCTCCCCGCACCGCTTCGGCCCGGCGGTGCTCCGGTTCGCCCCGAATGGGACCTTCCTCCAGGAGACGGAACTTGAGACCGTCCCCGACGTCTCCATGCCCTCCGACCAAGCCTGGGCCTTCACCGGCCCCCACGGGTCGGCCGCCGCCGTCTGGAAGGTCGGCGCCTTCAACGCATCCCTCCTGCGCTCCTCCATCTCCCACGACGGCGGGCGCACCTGGGACACCCCCCGCAACCTCACCGGCATCCCGGGCGGCAACGGCGCGCTCGACCTGACGGGGAGCCTCGATGCGCTGGGCACGCTGCATCTCCTGGCCGTCTCCTGGCAAGGCCCGTCCGCGAGCGAGATGCGGCACATCCTCGTCCCGCGCCTGGGCGAGCCCCGCGTCGAGCCCCTGCCCTGGACGGGCGACCCCCTCCGGCTTGCCACGGACGCCTCCATCGCGTCTGCGGGGGGGCGCACCTGGGCCCTCGCCAACGTCGCGACCGCGCCGGACATCATCGAGGACAACGGAGGGTCCAGCGCGAAGATGCGGACCGTCGCATGGGAATGGCTGCCGGAGCTCGTCGGCTTCCGCCCCGCGCACGAGTTCGAGGTCCAGCAGTCCGCCTTCTCGTTCGACGAGGGGCGGCCCAGCCTCCTGCCGGACGGGCGGCTCGTCGTCACCGGCTACTCCTCGGAGGGCTATGCGGCCGTGCCGCTCTTCGACCCGTTCCCGGAGCCCGCCTGCGCGTCGCACCGCCCGCTCACCGGCCATCCGCCGGTCCACATGGGGCCCCCCCTAGCGTCGCAGACGTGCGGGGAGCGCTTCTCGTTCGACGTCATCCCCGGAGGCGTCCTCTTGGCGCAGTCCGCCGCCGGCCCCGTCGCCACGAGCCCGAGCCACCCCCTGTTCCCGGTGGCGTCCCTGCCGCTCTCCAGCGTGGCGGCGGCAGGCGGCGCGGTCGTGGGCGGGATTGCCCTCCTGGCCCTCGCGGCGACGGACGCGGCGCGCTACGGCATCGGGCTGCTCCTTGCGAGCCTGTTCTCGCGCGTCCAGGGGAGGCAGGTGCTGCAGCACGCCATCCGCGGCGGCATCTACGACCACATCCTCGCGAACCCCGGCATCCGGTTCAACCACCTCCGCAAGGACCTCGGCCTCAGCCACGGCGCGACGGCCCACCACCTGCAGGTGCTGGAGCGCAACGGGCTCGTGCGGCAGCGCACCGCCTGGACCACGCGGCACTACTACACCGCCGGGGCCCCGCCCCCGGCTGCCCTGGAGGCCCACGACGCCATCCTCGACTTCGTCCGGAAGAACCCGGGCGCGGGCGCCGCCGAGGTCGGCCGGCACCTGGGGCTGAGCCGCCAGCTCGCGCACTACCACCTGCGCAGGCTGGCCGCGGCGGGCCGCACGGCCGCGCGCAGGCCGTGAGCAGGGGATCGTGCGGAGCGTCGGGGGCTTTGCGGCTCACGGCTTCTTGGAGTGGAGCGGCTGCGCCGCCTCGATGGCGGACTCCACCTTGTCGTGGGCGTGCGGGTGGCTCTTGGGCACCTTGAAGACGAGCTTGACGAGGACGGGCACCGCGAAGAGGCCCAGCGTCAGGGGAATCTTGATGGGCTCCAGGAGGTGGGTGACGGCCGTGGGGCTGGGGAGGACCTGGGGGTGCTCCAACACCAGCAGCATCCCGACGAAGCCGACCGCCACGAACGCCATGTGCTCCAGCAGCGGCAGCCAGTCCATGAGGCGGCTGATGAACGGCGCCAGGACGCGCAGGCTGATGAGGCCGGCCGTGGCCGCCGTCAGGATGAGCGCCTGCTGGTAGGTCAGGTGCAGGGCGCCGAGGCGCAGGACGTCGACGGGGTCCACGTCCTTGGTGAACGCGACGGCGGCGACCACCTGGTCGAGGGCGAAGGCCACGTCCACGATGCCAATCTGGAGGATGACGCTCTGCAGGGGGGTCAGCCCAAGGAAGCCCTTCGGCGCGGCGGGCTTGGGGGCCTTGCCCGCGTGCTCCTCCCGGCCCCGGGCCAGGCCGAGGAAGTGCTTCGCGAAGAGGAAGACGAGGTAGGCGCCGCCGAGCGTGAGGAACAGGGTGTTCCGCACCAGGACGACGGCCACCAGGATGGCGGCGATGCGCAGGATGTAGGCGATGCCCAGGCCGTAGTTGAGCGCCTTCCTGCGCTGCGGCCCCAGCGGCAGCTTGCGGCTCATCACCGCGAGGATGGCGGCGTTGTCGAACGACAGCACGGCCTCCAGCAGGACCAGGGTGGCGACGATGCCCAGCCCCTGCACCAGGTCGATGGCCACTCAGTTCACCTCGTAGGCGAGCGGGTCGGCCACGCCGGCCTTGCGGAAGCCCTCGAGGCGCAGGACGCAGGACTCGCAGGTGCCGCAGGCGGTCTTGCCGCCGCGGTAGCAGCTCCAGGTGTGCTCCAGGGGCGCCTCCAGCCGCACCGCCTCGCGCACGATGTCGGCCTTCGAGAGGCGCAGCAGCGGGGCGAGGATGCGGACGCCCTTCCCCTCGACGCCGGCCTTGGTGGCGAGGTTGGCCATGCGCTCGAACGCCTCCAGGTACTCCGGCCGGCAGTCGGGGTAGCCCGAGTAGTCGAGGGCGTTGGCGCCGATGACGATGGCCCGCGCCCCCTCCACCTCCGCCACGGCGAGGGCGAGGCTCAGGAAGACCGTGTTGCGGGCCGGGACGTAGGTGGCGGGGATGCGCTCGCCGATCTTCCCCGCGGCCGGGGCGTCGGGGACGGCGATGGCCTCGTCGGTGAGCGCCGAGCCGCCCAGCTGGCCGAGCGGGACCTTCAGGACGCGGTGGCTGCGGACGCCGAGCGCCTCGCCCACCTTCCGGGCGGCGGCCAGTTCCTTGGAGTGGCGCTGGCCGTAGTCGAAGCTGACGGCGTGGAGCTCGTGGCCCTGCTCCTTGGCGATGGCGCCCGCCGTGCAGGAGTCCAGGCCGCCCGAGAGCAGGAGGATGGCCTTGCCGCCGGCCGGTGGCGCCGTGCCCGCCGCGTCGCGGGCCCCCGTCCGGATGGCGCGGCGGGCCAGGCCGCCGGCGGTCTGGCCGCGCATTACCAGTACCCCTCCATGACCTGCCGCGACCACGCCGGCTGGCGGATGCGGCCCTGCGGCAGGAACTCCTCCATCATCGGCTTGAGGTCGAGCACCGGGGAGCCGTCGAGGGCGTCGAGGCCCTTGACGAAGAGGGTGCGCCCCTCCCGCCGCTCGACGGTGCAGATGGTGAGGCCGATGCGGTTGGGGCGCGCCTTGTTGCGCTGCGCGAAGATGCCCACCAGCGGATACCTGAGGTCGTCGCGGGGGTGCCGGGTGCCGGTCTGCACCTCCTCGGGGGCGACCTTGTGGAACAGGAACACCACCTCGACGTGGCTGAACCTCTCGATGCCCTCCAGGGCGTCGGGGGAGAGGTGCGGCGCCAGCTCGATGCGGGAGGGCACGTCGCCCCAGTGGGCCTCCACGTTGCGCGTGTCGACACTGTTGCGGACGGTGCCGATGGGCTCGACGTTCACGACTCCCACTGCTCCGCGAACCACGCGCCCTTCCCATACCCCTCGTCCACGCCCACCTCGACGAACGCGGTCTCGGTGGTGAACTTGGTGCGCTTCATGAACTCCCGGTAGACGTACTTCGCCAGGTCCTCCGCCGTCGTGGAGGGGATGGGCAGGAGGGCGCAGTCCTGGCGCGGGAAGCTGAACTGCTTGGGCTCCCCGGTGTAGGGGTCGGTGACGCGGAACGTCACGTCGGACTCCGTGACCTGGAGGTCGGAGTAGTGGTTGCTCTCGGTGGGCACCAGGACCAGGTGGTCGATCTCATCCCCAATCTGCTTCAGGGTGTCCGTGATGACGCCGAAATCCAGGACGATGCCGAAGGCGTCCTGCCGGCCCCGCATCCGCAGGTGGATGGCGTAGGTGTGGCCGTGCAGCCGGCCGCACTTCTTGTGCTCCGGCGTGATGTGGGCGCTGCTGAACCGGAGGCCCTTGCGCCACCCGTCGACCTTCAGCTCCAGCACAGGCCGGCCACCCGGCCCTTGAAGAAAAGCTAGCGCACCCGGTCCCGGGAGGGGAGGAGGGCCCGCACCTGGCCCGCGACGCGCCCTCCGCCGCCCTTCCCCACCACCACCTCGATGCCGGGGTCCGCGTGCAGCGAGCGCGCCACGGCCACCTCGATGTCCACTTGGTGGGCGCGGGGCCCGGAGACCACGGCGACGGCGCGGGGCGGGGGCGGCGCGCTCCCGATACGCAGCCGGTAGGTGCCGGGCGGCAGGCCCGTGAAGGAGTAGTAGCCGGTGCCGTTGGTCTGGGTCATCGCGATGATGATGCCGCCGGGGTTCTGCTCGATGGAGACGTCGACGCCGGGCACGGGGTCCCCTTGCACCAGGGCCCATCTGG
>JAIVGU010000265.1 GCA_020201445.1 Halobacteriales archaeon | reverse complement strand
GGTAGTGGTTGCCCTCCGCGGTGACGCGCTCCTGGACGAAGGTGCGCTGGTGGCAGGTGAGCGACGGGGTGTAGAGCTGGACGCACACCGGCTGGAGCGGGCCGCCGGCGCGGTCGGTGGGGTAGGGGAGCGGGGAGGCCATCGGGGCCGTCGCGGCGGTGGCGTTGGAGCGCGTGAGGGCGCCGAACGGGTTGGCGAGGCCGACGCCGCCCGCCGCCTGGAACCTCTCCAGCAGGCTGCGCGCACCGGGGTCGAGGCCGCGGTCCTGGCTCACCAGCAGCGCGAGGGCGCCGAGGCGGACGTCCCCCTCCGACACCTTGCCGTCGCCGTCGCGGTCCGCGAACGCCTCCTCACCGCCGTCGAAGCGGCCGTCGCCGTTGGCGTTCAGGAAGGCGAGGCCGCGGTCGGCCAGCTCGCCGACGAGGCTTGCCAGCGCAGCGGCCTTGAGGTTGGGGTCGCGCAGGGCCTCGGCCATGTCCGCCGCCTGCTTCTCGTCGAGGCCGAGGGAACGAAGCTGGTCGGCCGTCATGTTGGAGAGCAGGTCCGCCAGCGCCTCGCGGTCGAGGTTCTTGAGGAGGTTGGGGTCCAGGGTGCGGCCGTCGACGCGGTCGAGGAGGTTCCCCAGGTCGCCGTCGTTGCCGTGCACCAGGTCGGCGTCGCCGACGTTGGCGCCCTTGCCGGTGAGGAAGCGGAACGAGGAGCCCGAGGCGCCCAGGTGGGTGTCCTGGGGCACGGCCACCGTGAGACCGAGGAGGGCGGACGCCACCAGCGCCACCGCGACACCACTGCGGAGCCCCATTCCGTCCCATCCAGCACCCTAGGGGTATTCAAGCAGAATGGACAGCCTGTGTCAACGTTTCCCGGCCCGCCGCCCCCGCTTGGCCTTCCCCTTCTCCTGGAGAGGCGGCTTCGGGGCGGGGGACAGGGTGGGGGCCCTGAGGACCTGCCACTTGGTGCCGTAGTAGATGACCCCGGCGTCCCCGTCCTGGCCCAATCGCCGGAAGACCGCCTGCACCCGGTCGCCGGCCTGCACGCTGGAGGAGTCGACGACCTGGCCGGTCACGACGGGACCCTCCTCGGTCTGCACCAGGGCCAGCAGGTAGGGCACCTGCATCTCGTAGCCGGGGGCGCTCTTGTGGACGCGGGTCCACTCCAGCACCGTGCCGCGCCCGGAGAGCTTGACCGCCTCGATCTTGCCGATGCTGGCGCGGCGGCAGGTGGGGCACACCTCGCGGGGCGGGAAGTGGATGGCGGAGCAGACCGTGCAGCGGGAGGCTTGGAGGTTGTAGCGCTGGGGGATTTCGCGCCAGAAGCGGGGGACGCTCATGCCCCCCTCCCCCCAAACCGCGGATTGCGCGGATGCCGCGGATTGGATTGCATCCGCGCAATCCGCGTCATCCGCGGTTTCGTGGGACGGCAGGTCATTTCAGCGCCTCCAGGACGTGGACGACTGCCGTCGCGCCGGTCCCCCCCACGTTGTGGGTGATGCCGATGCGGGCGTCGCGCACCTGCCGGTCGCCGGCCTGGCCGCGCAGTTGCCAGACGACCTCGCACACCTGCGCGATGCCGGTGGCGCCCGCCGGGTGGCCGCGCGCCTTGAGGCCGCCGCTCGGGTTCACGGTCGGGAGGTCGCCGCCGAAGGTGGTGCGCCCCTCCTGCGTGGCGGGGCCGCCCTGGCCCTTCTTGACGAAGCCGAGGTCCTCGATGGCCAGCACCTCGCCGATGGTGTAGGCGTCGTGCACCTCCGCCACCTGGACGTCGCCGGCGCTGATGCCCGCCTCCTGGTAGGCCATGCGGGCGGCGTGCTCGGTGGCGCTGGAGGTGGTCTTGTTGCCGCGGGAGTGGAACGCGAGGGTGTCGGAGGCCTGCCCGGAGCCCGCCACGCGGATGGCCTTGCGGCGGTGGTTGGCCAGGACGCGGTCGCTGGCGAGGACGACGCAGGCGGCGCCGTCGGAGAGGGGCGCGCAGTCGAACATCGTGAGCGGCTCGGCCACGGTGGGCGAGCGCAGGACGGTGTCGAGGTCGATGGGCTTGCGGAACTGCGCGAGTGGGTTCTTGGCGCCGTGCGCGTGGTTCTTCACGGCGACCTGCGCCAACTGCGCGCGGGTGGTGCCGAACTGCGCCATGTGCAGCTTCGACAGCAGCGCGTGCAGCGCCGCGTCGGTGGCGCCGAAGAAGTGCTCCCACTCCTGGTCGATGCCGGCGGAGGCGATGGCCTGCGCGTCGGCGTCGGAGACGTCGGTCATCTTCTCGATGCCGCCCACCACGACGAGGTCGGCGCTGCCGCTGCGGATGAGCTGGACCCCCTGCCGGAACGCGACGCCGCCGGAGGCGCTCGCGGCCTCGATGCGGGTGGCGGGCAGGTGGCGGTCGGCGAGCCCCGCGCCGTCGAGCAGCAGGGGGGCGACGTGCTCCTGGCCGACCAGCTTGCCGGTGCTCATCGTGCCGAGGAAGACGGCATCAATCTCGTCGCCCTGGATGCCGGCGTCCTGGATGGCGGCGAGGCCCGCCTCCGTCATCAGGTCACGGTACGACATCTCCCACTGCTCGCCGAAGCGGGTGTGCGCGGCGCCGATGACGTGCGCCTCGGGGCGTGCGTGCGTGTGGCCGCGCTTGTGCGGGGTGGCCATTCAGCGCACCTCCACCTTTGGAACCACGAATTGCACGAATTCCACGAAGCCGGCCGTTCGTGGAATTCGTGCAATTCGTGGTTTCGCTTCGGCTGTCATTCGCCGCCTCCCATGACGAGTTTGCCGCGATACTTCGCATAGGTCGCGTAGTCGACCTCGGTGGTGTCCGCGAGGCGGGTCTCCAGCTTCTCCGCGTCGCTGCGGTCGTAGCCGAGGATGTTCTTGGTGACGGTCATGCTGAAGGCGTCGGCGCCGGCGCCCGAGCCGTAGCCGCACAGGAAGATGGTGTCGCCAGGGCTCGCCGCGTCGAGGATGTTGCAGAGGCCGAGCAGGACGGCGCCCGAGTAGGTGTTGCCGATGCGCGGCGCCAGCAGGCCGGGCGCGGTCTGCTCCAGCGTGAAGCCGAGCTTGGCGGCGATGGCGGCGGGGAACTTGCCGTTGGGCTGGTGGAAGACCGCCCAGGTGTAGTCCCGCGCCAGGGTGTCGGTGTCCGCGAAGAGGCGCTCGGAGGCCATGCGGACGTGGCGGAAGTAGGCGGGCTCGCCGGTGAAGCGCTCGCCGTGGCTGGGGTACTTCTGCCCCTCGCGGCGCCAGAAGTCGGGCGTGTCGGAGGTGAAGGAGACGGTGTGGCCGATCTCCGCCAGCACCTGCCTCTTGTCGCTGCCCAGCAGGAGGGCCGCGCCGCCGGCGGAGGCGGAGTACTCCAGCGCGTTGCGGGGCGCGCCCTGGCTGGTGTCGGCGCCGATGGCGAGCACGGTCTTGCACATCCCGGAGAGGACGAGGCCCATGCCGGTCTGGATGGCGGCGGTGCCGGCCTTGCAGGCGAACTCGTAGTCCGCCATCGTGAGGTAGGGGCCGGCGTCGAGCGCGGCCTGCACGATGGTGCCCGTCGGCTTCACGGCGTAAGGGTGCGACTCGCTGCCCACGTAGATGGCGCCGATGTCGGCGGCCGTGGTGGGGGCGCGGCGCAGCGCCTGGCGCGCGGCCTCGACGCTGATGGTCGCCACATCCTCGTCGGGGCCCGGCACGGACTTCTGGTGGACGTTGAGCGCGCGCCCGATGTTGGCGTCGTCGCCCCACACCCGAGCGATCTCCTCGGAGCGGATGCGGTAGCGCGGGACGTAGGCGCCGTAGCTGGTGATGCCAACTGGCATGGACGCGCGTTCGACTTCGGGGGCGCGTTAAAAGGGTGGCGAACAGAGAATCGGCGGATGCCGAAAGCGCTGCCCACTGCGTCTACGCGCGGGAGCGGCCGGCGCGCCACGCCGCCAGCGCGAAGCTTCGTCGCGGCGATGCCCCAGGAGCGGCAAGCGCCGGCTCAGACGAAGTGCGGGTGCTTCGTCAGCGCCGCCTGGACGTGCGGCAGGATGGCGTCCCACTCCGCCTCCGGGCGCTTGGTGACCGTGACGAAGTCGTTGAGGAAGAACAGGGACTGGACGCCCGGCACCTCCAGCAGCGCCTTCGACAGCGGACTCGTCGCCTGCTCCGGGCGGCTCACGATCTTGGAGCCGTTGCAGAAAGTCCCCTCAGACGTGACCTTCATCGCGTTGGGGTTCGGGGTGGGGTCGAAGCGGAGGCGGGCCATGCCGGGGCGGACGCAGGGCATGGCTTTTGGCCGTTTGGTCGGAGGAAGGATGGGCCACTGAAGGAAAATAGGGGGTCGCGATTGCCCTCCCGTGCGCCTGGCCCTGACCCTCCTGGCCGTCCTTGCCCTGGCCGGCTGCTCCAGCCACCCGGCCGCCCCGGCGCAGGCGCCGCCCGGCCCCCCCGCGGCGGGCGACCCCTTGCAGGACGTGGCCATCCTGCACGGCGCGGGCCTCGCCTCGCC
>JAIVGU010000081.1 GCA_020201445.1 Halobacteriales archaeon | reverse complement strand
GTCCATGCGACAGACAATCGTCCTTGCCTAGGTTTCACGAATCGAAGAGGCAAAAGCCGGATGTGTCCTCCAGCCATTGCAGGGCGCCGGGAGCCATCCATGAGCCAGCGGGCGATAGGATTATATGCTGTAACCATGGGTGGGAACCTATGCACCCCGCAGGCCGCAAGGGCCTCCAGGGTCCTGTCCATGGTGGATGGGTGGCGCTTGCCATCCTGGCTATTGCCCTTCCGCTCTGTGCAGGCCCCGCCGCCGCAGCCACCTCGCCGCTGCCCGGCAACCACTTCCAGGTGACGGCGCTCGACCTCTTCCTCGACCCCGCGGCCAGCGGGGGCGTCAAGCTCCTCTCGGACGCGGCGCCGGCCGGCCAGGCGATGACCACGTTCCTGGCGCCCGGCGTCTCCATCCTCGGCGTCATCGACCTGCCCGACACCGACGTCTGGGCGACCGCCCGCCCGTGGGAGAAGGACCTGGAGGTCGTCAACGCGACCCAGGCAGTCCTCTACTTCGTCGCCAACGCCCAAGCGCTGACCGTGTTCCAGGTGCGCCTCTTCGACGTAGCACCCGACGGCACCGAACACCTCGTCGCGCAGGACGACCAGCAGTTCGTCACCGCGCTCAGCCCCGTCCCCATCACCTTCGACCTGCACGCGCAGGGCGCCGTCCTGCACAAGGGCAACACGCTCAAGCTCGGCGTCTACGCGCAGACCGCCAACGCCGCGGTCGTCCTGCAGTACGGCGGCAACACCCCGTCGCAGGTCAAGGCGCTCAACGTGCGCTGGCTCGACAGCGACGGCGACGGCGTGGCCGACAGCGACGAGGCCGTCTTCGGCACCAACCCGCTCGACCCCACCGACCCGCGCACCGGCGCCGGCCCCGACAGCGACGGCGACGGCTGCAGCGACGACTTCGAGCGCGCCATCGGCACCAACCCCAACCGGGCCGACACCGACGGCGACAGCTACGGCGACTGCCTCGAGCTGCACGCCGGCAGCAACCCGCGCGACGCCGCCTCCAAGCCCTACGACCGCAACAACAACGGGCTGCCGGACGTCTTCGAGAACCGCTACTTCAGCAACAGCACGGTGAACAATCCTGGCGGGGCCAGCATCGACATCTTCGGCGACCCCGACCAGGACGGCTGCAACAACCTCGCCGAGGCCACGCACGCCACCGACCCCACCGACCCCGACACCGACGACGACGGCGTCGCCGACTGCGTCGAGGTCGAGCAGGGCACGAACCCCCTCGGCCGCGACTTCTTCGCGTCCGGCTTCCGCGGCATCCCCGAGCCGGTCGCCTCCTCCGCCTTCTTCGCCACTGGCACGTCCCTTGCCCTCATTGCCCTTCTCCGGAGGCCCTAAAATGAACGACACCACAACCCGCGGCCTGCTCGTGGCCGGCCTTGCCGCCAACGTCCTGTTCCTGATGCTGTCCCTGCTGGACTACTCCCTCGCGGGGAGCAAGCAGATGTGGCCCCTCTTCGTGGGCTGGGCCTTCGTGATCCTGCTCATGGTCATCCTCAGCGTGGCCAGCTCCTGGACCCGCGCCCGCGAGGTCGAGGTGCTGCACGAGGTGCAGGCCCCCACCCGCCTGGTCGCCCCGCCCCCGACGCCCCTGCCGGCCCCCGTGCCCGCCCCGCTGGCGCAGGCCGTGGCCGCCCCGCCCGCCAAGCTGGCGCCGGCCGAGCCGTTCCCCTTCACCTACAGGGGCTACACCCTCTACAGCCGCGACGTCGAGCTGAAGAGCGGCGGCCGCCGGACCATCTGGTTCTTCGCCAAGCAGGAGCCCAAGTCGGGCCACGTCGCCGCCAAGCCCGCCGGCTACCACGTCGGGGTCAACGAGCGCACCGGCCTGCCGTTCCTGAAGAAGGGCAAGGGCGCGGACGGCGAGGATCTCACGCCCGAGCTGGTGCAGGCCTACCGCCCGCAGTGCTCGGCGCTCACCGACGAGGGGCACCAGTGCCGCAACTCGGCCCGCCACGACTCGAAGTACTGCATCAGCCACTTCGGGTACCAGCCGCCCGCCATCGCCAAGGCCGCCGCCGCGCGCGAGGACACCATGCCCCGCGTCAAGGGGGCGCCCGACACCAAGCCCTCCGTGCGGCGCCCGTCCGAGGCGTAGGCAAAAGGGGGATAACCGCCCGCCCCGGTCCCCGGGACGATGTCCGGCATCCCCGCGTGGGCCAGCGCCTACCTGGACGAGCAGCTTCCCGGCAACCCGGTCCTGAACGCCCGCGCCCTCTCCGGCCGGCTGGTCCTCGCCAACACCCGCGAGGGCGCCGTGCTGGTGCGCCGCAGCCTGCTCGGCCGCGTCACGCACGCCTTCGTCGAGGTGCCGCAGGAGCGCGTCGCGTTCCGCTGCGGGGGCTGCGGCCACAACCTGCAGTTCTACAACCTGGCGCTGCCGGCGACGGTGTTCTGCTCCATCTGCGCGGCCAAGTACCACGTCGATGGCCAGGGGGGCGTGACGGACGTGGCAGGCCATTCCGTCGCGGCGCCCGGCAAGGCGGCGGCTGCGTGCGCGTGCTGCGCCGACGGCTGCTGCGGGGAGGGCGACTGCTGCGACCACGCCGCCTGCGGCGCCTGCTGCGGGAAGAGCGGCTGCTGCACGGACGGCTGCGACCCCGCCACCTGCTGCCCCGAGGGCACCTGCCAATGCTGCGACGCGGCGGGCGGCAAAGGCCCGGAGGCGCCTGCGGCGCAGGAGACGGCCAGCGAACCCGCGCCGGCCCTGGAGAAAGTCACGCCGGTGCCGGCCCCGCCGGGGACGGCCTACACCCACGGCGGCTACACGCTCTACCGGCGCGACGTCGCCACCAAGTCCGGCTCGCGGCCGCTCTACTTCTTCAGCAAGGGCCAGCCGCGCACCGGCGAGGCGAGCGCGCTGCCGCAGGGCCACGAGGTGGGCGTCAACGAGCGCACCGGGCTGCCGTTCCTGCGCCGCGGGGCGTCCGGGGAGGAGCTGGCCGCCGCGCCGCTGCACGGCTACAAGGGAGACAGCCACCCCGTCATCGACGTGGAGGGCATCGGCCCCACCTGGGCGGAGCGGCTGCAGGGATGCGGCGTCGCCACCACCGACGAGCTGTGCCGCAGCGACCCCCAGGCCCTCGCCGAGCGCATGGGCGAGGCGGTGGAGATCATCCGCTTCTGGCAGCAGATGGCCGAGCTGATGAAGGTCAAGGGCATCGGGCCGCAGTACGCCGAGGCGCTCGCCCGCTCCGGCGTGCACGGCATCGAGGGCCTCAAGGCGCGCAAGGCCGCCGACCTGGCGAAGGAGACCAACGCCTGGCTCGACGCGCAGAGGCAGACCGTCATCAAGACCCGCCTCACCCCGGCCCGCGTGCAGGGCTGGCAGAAGGCGGCGCGCGCCCTGCGCAAGGTCAAGCTCGCGCCGCACACGCTGACCTGACCAAACCACGGATTCCACGGAGAACACGGATTCAGGTCTCATCCGTGCAATCCGTGAAATCCGTGGTTTAGGGGCAAAGCCTGCAGCGCACAAACGGTAAAGCGGCTGCCCGGATGCCGCGGCATGCGCGTCGGCATCATCGGCAGCAGCCAGGTCGGGCAGACCCTCGCCTCGGGGTTCCTGGCCAAGGGACACGACGTGGTCCTCGGCGCCCGCGACCCCAAGGCGGCGCTGGCCGGCAGCAAGCCGGACGCGATGGGGAAGCCGCCGCTCTCCGCGTGGGCGAACGCCAACCCAAAGGCCAAGGTCGCGACGATGGCCGAGGCCGCCAAGCACGGCGAGATCCTCGTCTTCTGCGTCCACGGCGCCCACGTCGAGGAGGCCGTCAGGCAGGCCGGCCCCGCCAACCTCGCCGGCAAGCTCGTCCTCGACACCACCAACCCGCTGGACTTCGGCCCCAGCGGCGCGCACAAGCCGGCCAACATCAAGGACTCCTGCCTCCAGGTGGCCCAGCGCGCGGCGCCCCAGGCCCACTTCGTCAAGGCGTGGAACTGCACCCCAGGCCACCTGATGGTCAACCCGAAGCAGGGCCCCGGCGACCAGTTCATCTGCGGCGACGACGCCGCGGCGAAGGAGCAGGCCGCGAAACTCCTGAAGGAGTTCGGCTGGAACGTCCGCGACGTCGGCGACGCCAGCATGGCGCCCTACGTCGAGGGGATGGCGCTGACCGTCATCAACTGGGCCGCGAAGGCCAACGACTGGGGATGGATTGTCAAGGCCGTGGGCGCGAAGTGATTCCCCGGCGCGGCCTTCCGCCGTCAGCCTCATTTGCCGGAGGCTCCTCCTGACGAATGCAGGAACCCTCATGCCCGTCTCCCGCTCGTCCCCCACGCTGCGCCGGCCCAAGCAGGAATTGATGGACCTGCTCGACCAGCAAATCCGCCAGGGAGAAGAGTTGGAGAACCGGCGAATGAGCGGCACAAAGCAGTTCGAGCAGGCTGTCGAGGACTACAACCGATGGGACAATTTCAACACGGAACTCCTGCGCAGCTCCTACGCCGGCAAGGTCGCGGCCAACTACCTCCGCCTGCTTGACGAGATGGACC
>JAIVGU010000080.1 GCA_020201445.1 Halobacteriales archaeon | reverse complement strand
ATCTCGGCCTGGGCGGCGTGGGGATGGAGCCCAACCCGGCCTACGGCCCGACCATCCCGCACGAGCTGTTCATGGCGTTCCAGATGATGTTCGCCATCATCACGCCCGCCCTCATCTCGGGCGCCTTCGCCTACCGGATGCGGTTCTCCAGCTACCTGGCGTTCACCGCACTCTGGCTCCTCGCGGTCTACGTGCCGCTCGCCCACTGGGTCTGGGGCGGCGGGTTCCTGGCCCAGGCGGGCGTGCTGGACTTCGCGGGCGGCTACGTCGTCCACATGAGCGCCGGCTACGCGGCGCTGGCCTGCGTCTTCGTGTTCCGGCCGCGGCGCTTCGGGTCGGACGAGAAGGTGGCGCCGCACAACGTCCCCTTCGTCGCCCTGGGCGCCGGGCTCCTGTGGTTCGGCTGGTTCGGCTTCAACGCCGGCTCCGCCCTGGCCGCCAACGGCCTCGCCGCCAACGCCTTGGTGACCACCATGCTCGGCGGCTCCTTCGGCATGGTCTCCTGGATGGCGGCGAACTGGTGGGTGGACGGCAAGCCCTCCGCCTCCGGCCTGGTGACGGGCGCCATCGCGGGGCTCGCCACCATCACGCCCGCCAGCGGGTTCGTCGCGCCCTGGGCCGGAGCCCTCACCGGCCTCCTCGCCGGCGTCGTGTGCTTCGCGGCCAGCAAATTCCGCGCCCGCCGCAAGTGGGACGACGCCCTGGACGTCTGGGCCTGCCACGGCGTCGGCGGCACCCTGGGGGTCCTCGCCACGGGCGCCTTCGCCTCCTCCGCCATCAACCACCAATCCGGCCTCATCGAGGGCGGCGCGCGCCTCTTCCTGGTGCAGGCCGCGGCGGCGGTCTTCGTGGCCCTGTACGCCTTCGGCGTCACCTACCTCCTCCTGCGCATCCTGAAGGCCATCCGCCCCATCGAGGTCTCGGAGGCGGACGAGTTGGGGAGCCGGGACCTGCACGAGCACGGCGAGGCGGCGTACCAGTCCTAGAAGCCGGTTCACCCCTTCCGATGCGCCCCACCAGACCACGGATTGCACGGAAGGGGGGTTGACTCCGTGGCCTCCGTGGAATCCGTGGTTTGGCCGGGCCGGGCGCAACGGGCGAGGGCGTATGTCTAGTCGTGCTTGAGGTCCGCCTCGGCGGGGCTGCCCGCGGGCCTGTGCTGCACGTCGCCCTTCTTCGCCAGCTTGTGCCGCACGATGTTGACGAGCCCTCCGGCGTCGAGGATCTCGATGGCCTTGGCGCTGAGCGGGATGCCCTTGGCCTGCAGGCCGCGGGTCTCGTTGCGCACGACGCCCTGCTGCAGGTCGACGCTGACCGTCTCGCCGTCGCGCACGAAGTCCTTCGGCAGGTCGGGGCACTCGATGACGGGCAGGCCCACGTTGATGGCGTTGCGGTAGAAGATGCGGGCGAAGCTGCGCGCGACCACGACGGGGATGCCGGCGCCGAGCATCGAGAGCGGCGCGTGCTCGCGGCTGGAGCCGCAGCCCAGGTTGTCGCCGGCCACCAGGATGTCGCCGGCCCTGACCTGCTTGGGGAACTCCTGCCGCCACCCCTCCAGGATGTGCTCCGCCAGCCCCTTGGGGTCGATGATGGTGAGGTACTTGCCGGGCGTGATCATGTCGGTGTCCACGGAGTCCGGCAGCGCCCACGCGCGGCCCTTGAACTGGGTCTTGAAGTGGAGGTCCTGGCCCATCTGGGCTCGCCACGGGGGGCTCCCTGTTGAGGGTTGCGGCAACGCTGGCTGAACCACGAAGTGCCCGAAGTCCACGCAGGGGACTGTTTTCGTGGGGGGTCGTGAAATTCGTGGTTCGGCTTGTCTCCACACCTGTCAGGAGGCCTTCCTGCCGGTAGCGTCGAGCCCTTAACCCCCCATCCCCATTCTTGGGCATGGAACCGGACCGTCTCGCTGACTTCCAGGCGCGATGGAACACCCTGAGCGTCCGGCGGGACGAGTTGGCCCGCCACTTCCACGCCGACCCCCAGGCGCCACAGGGGCGCCACGCCTCGCCCAACATCATCCAGGAATGGGAGATGGTCCTGCGGGAGCTGCAGCGGCTCGAGGAGCTCGCCGCGGCGCCCCGGCAGTAGCCGGCCGGACGCTCGGTCCCTCAGGCGGCCAGCGGGTGGCGCAGGCGCTCGCGGATGACGCCAGCGGGTCGGCGAGGAGCAGCCGGCCCTTCCGGCTGACCCGCAGGTATCCCATCGAGTACGCCTGGCCGGGCAGCGCGACCGGGTGGGCGGTGATGCAGCCGTCCGCCTCGAGGCAGCGCAGCACGGCCTGGGTCCGCTGCACATCCCACTCGAACGCCCGCATCACGTCGGAGTCCCACAGCGTGCACCAGGGCAGGCCTTGGCCTGGCGGTCGAGCCAATGCAGGACGCCGATGGCGTCGCTCTCTAGGGCCATCTATGTCCTAGGTGGAGCGCTGCTGCCAAAAGCTGGACGGCACCCGAACAAGTCAGGGCGCAGCCAGAGCCGGATGGCCGGAGCGGGTTGGCGGCCATCGGCCTGGCAACCGAACGGCAGGGACAACCATGGCGTCCGGCTTGTCCCACAACCGCTTCGCCGCCCGACGGCGAGGAAGAGGCATGACGCGCAAGGCCCACCCCGCGGACCCCGCGCCCACGGCGGAGCGCAGCAAGCCACGCCCCTCCGAGTCGCGCAAGCGGCCACCGCGGAAACTCCGCCTCCCCAAGCCCGACGCCGAGAAGTTCCCCAACCTCGAGGCCAACAAGATGCTGGACCGCGCCCTGCACATCCACCACGCGATGCAGATGGGCCTTACCCGCGCCGAGGCCGAGGCGCACGCCGACGAGCACGTCGGACCCCGGGTGGCGCGCACGGCCAACCTGGACGCGAACGACGAGGCGAGGCCGCGACGCATCGCCCGCTAGTCCCCACCAAGCCACGGATTCATGTCGTCCGTGCACTCCGTGGTTGGTGGGCGTCTAGACCCCACGGGTGAGCCCAGCGGCGCGGCGGATGTCCCGGTTCTCCAGCACATGCTTCGGGTGGCCCTGCTTCGCGACCGCCAGCATCGCCCGCCCAAGCTCGTCCGCCGCCACCATCGCGAAGGGCGCCACCCGGCGCAGCAGCGGCTGCAACACCCACATCAGGCGGTCCTGGAACAGCGGCGCCTCCACGGGCCTGAGCGGGTGGATGTAGCCCGGCCGGAAATGCCACAGCCCCGCGAGCCCCAACGCGTCGAGCGCGGTCTCCGCCTGGCCCTTCTCCTGCGCGAACGGCATGCGCGACTTCCCCGTCGGGTCCGCGCCGCCGCCCGAGAGGTGCAGGAACCGCGCGCCCGGGCTGGCAGCCTTCAGCGCCTTCGCGCCCGCCACCGGGAACTCCACCGTGATGCGGTGCAGCTCGCCACGGTCGACGCGGAACTGCGAGATGCCGAGGCACCACAGCGCCGCATCCACATCCACCAGCCAATCCGCGACGGGCCCGTAGTCCAGGAAATCCGCGTGCGGCACGAACTCCACCTTCTCATCCATCTCCCGCGGCTCGCGGCGAGCCAGCACTACGACGGACTCCACCTCGGGGTCCGCGATGGCCTGCCGCAGCGCGCCGGAGCCGGCGGTCCCGGTGGCACCGGTGATGAGGATGCGCACGCGCCGGCCAACCCGTCCAGGTTCAAGGAGTTGGCCGCCGCTCGTGCCGCACCAAGTCCTCCCACACGTCCAGCGCCTCCTCGATCACCTCGAAGTACGCCTGCCTGGGATGGATGCGCCAGGCGGCCAGCCGGTCGCGCAGGACGATGGGGACCTCGATGAGAGTGTTTTCTTGGCCGACCATGGAATGCCTTGGCAATCCATGGATTCCCCTGGCATGTCCTTTTGGCGGAGGTTTGCGAAACGACCCGGCTAGGCCGCAACCGCTCGGCGCGGTTTCAGTTCGCCCTCGCTGAAGTAGTCGCGGGGGTCGGTGAGCTTGCCCTCGATGGCCGTCACCGCGGCGGTGGCGGGGGAGACGAGGTAGCTCTGGGAGTCGGGGTGGCCCATGCGGCCCTTGTAGTTGCGGTTCGACGTCGACACGCAGACCTCTTTCTCGGCGAGGACGCCGCCCATGCCGCCGAAGCAGGCGCCGCAGGAGCTGGGGTTGAAGATGCCGCCGGCCTCGACGATGGTCTTGAGGACGCCCGAGTCGAGGGCGCGGTTGTAGATGCTGGTGCTGGCGGGGAAGACGACGAGGCGGGTGCCGCGCTTGACGTGGTTGCCCTTGAGGATGCGGGCGACGGTCTCGAGGTCTTCGTAGCGGGCGTTGGTGCAGGAGCCGATGAAGACCTGGTCGACCTTGGGGACGACGGCGGCGGCCTCGCGGACGGTCTTGACGTTCTCGGGGCTCTGCGGCATGGCGACGACGGGTTCCAGCTTGGAGCAGTCGAGGGTGTAGGTCTTGGCGTACTGGGCGTCCTTGTCGCTGCGGAGGCTGGCGTGGTCGCGGATGTGGCTGCGGCGGCCGGAGGCCATGGGGGTGGCGTCGAGGTAGTCGAGGGTCTCCTGGTCGCAGGCGATGACGCCGGCCTTGGCTCCCATCTCGGT
>JAIVGU010000264.1 GCA_020201445.1 Halobacteriales archaeon | reverse complement strand
CGGCGGGGACGTTGCCGACGCACGCCTGCGTGCCGCCCAGGTAGCCGTAGAGCAGCCAGATGGCGAGCAGGATGACGCTGCCGAAGAACAGCTTGTTCATCCAGATGGCGCCGGTCCGCATCGCGCGGTACGCCAGGCCCTCGCGGACCGTGAAGCGGCTCTCCTGCAGGATGGCTGGCTTGGCGGCGCTCTCTTGGCTCATGCGGGGCTCCGGGTCGCCGCCAGGTAGGCCTCCCATTTGTGCCTGGCGACGCCGGAGCGCAGGATGGAGCGGGCGCGGTCGACGCCGTGCGGGAGGTCGTTGGCCTTGCCGCACGCCACCAGGGCGAAGGCGGCGTTGAGGGCCACCGCGTCGCCGCGCGCCCCCATCTCCTCCCCGGAGAGGATGCGCGACAGCAGGGCGGGGGCCTCCTCGCGGGGGACCGGCGCCAGGGCCTCCGGCGTGCAGGGCTCGACGCCGAGCGAGCGCGGGTCGACCACCCGCCGCGGCCCCCGCGCCCCGTCGCGCAGCTCCACGTAGGAGACCGGGCCGCACGGGGTCGCCTCGTCGAAGCCCGGCGCACCGTGCAGGACGTAGCCGCCCTCGCAGCCGAGCCGCAGCAGCGCCTCCGCCATCACGTCCATCAGCGCCGGGTCCGCCACGCCCAGAACGTGGTGCGTCGCCCCCGCCGGGTTGGCGAGCGGGCCGAGCAGGTTGAAGATGGTGCGCACCCCCAGCGCCTTGCGCACCGGCGCCGCGTGCCGCATCGCGGGATGGTAGGCGGGCGCGAACAGGAACGCGAAGCCGTGCGTCCGCAGGAGGCGCCGCGCCTGCTCCGGCTCCACCTCCAGCTTGCCGCCCGCCGCCTCCACCACATCCGCGGAGCCGCTGGGCCGCGTCACGCTGCGGTTGCCGTGCTTCGCCACCGCGATCCCCGCCGACGCGGCGACCAGCGCGGCGGCCGTGCTGATGTTGAACGTCTTGCGCGGCGAGCCCCCCGTGCCGCAGGTGTCCAGCACGGGGCCCGGCAGATGGTTCGGCAACGGACACGCATGGGTCCGCATCGCCCGGGCGAACCCCACCAGCTCGTCCGCCTCCACCGGCTTGGCCCGCAGCGCGACCACCAGGGCCGCCAACCGCTCCGGGCCGAGGGAGCCCTCCAGGGCCTGCCCCATCAGCCGCTCCGCCTCCGCCTCCCCGAGGTGCCGCTGCTCCAGCAGGCGGTCGAGGATGCCCGCGAAGTCAAGGGGAGCCTCGGGAGGGGCAGGGGTGGGGGCGGCAGCCAGCGCCATGACGGTTTAGCACAAGGAAAGACAAACATAACCATTGCTGGCCAACTATGGCTCTTGGATGGCGGGTTCCGTGGCGTCCTCGCGGCTCCTCTAGGAACCCATGGGGTCCCACGGAACCCTCTTCCGCCTCAAAAACCCCGGAAGCAGACCAGTCCCCTTCAAGCCAGGAAGGACCCAATCCCTGGTGTGGGCAAGGCAAGGCCCCGGCGCGGCCGCACGGTCCTCCTGGTGCATGGCATCCTGGGCCAGCGGCATCTCTACTGGAACCTGTTCCGGCGCCGGCTGCAGGACGAGGGGTTCGCGGTGGAGGAGGTCAGCCTGCCCTACTCGCTGCTGGGGGACATCCGGGTGGCGGCGCAGCGCCTGGCGGACGCGGTGGAAGAGGCGGCGCCCGGTGGCGGCCAGGTGGACCTGGTGTGCCACAGCGCCGGGGGCATCGTGGCGCGCTACTACCTGAAGTTCCTGGGCGGGGCGAAGCGGGTGGGGCACATCGTGTTCCTCGGCTCGCCGCACCAGGGCACCTACTTCTCGTACGTCCTGCCGGTGCTGCGCATCGCGGCGCAGGTGCGGCCGGGCGCGGACCTGCTGCGGGAGCTGGGCGAGGACATCCCGAAGGGCGTGCATGTCACGAACTTCTGGAGCCCAGTGGACGGCGTCATCATCCCGGCGCAGAACTCCATCCTGCGGCACCCTGGCGCGAGGAACGTGCGGGTGCCTTGGATGCACCATTGGGGGTTCTTGCTGAGCCCGGCGATCCATCGGCAGGTGGCGCAGGCGTTGCGCGACGTTGGCCCTGCGTGACCTCGACCGACGAACCGCGGAGACCACGGAACCCGCGGAACTTTTCTTCCGTGACTTCCGCGTCCTCCGCGGTTCGGTGGGTGCATTTCGGCCGGCCAACCACGAAAGCCGCGAACGAGGAGGAAGACGTCCTTTCGTGGGTTTCGCGGCCTTCGCGGTGGTCATCCGGAATCCCTGCTGGGCGTGAGGCCGGCTCAGAGGTACGGGTGCCCGCGCTCCTTCTCCAGTTGCCGCAGCGCCTTCTGCACCCGCGAGCGCACGTCGGCGGCGATGGCGTGGACGCGGTCGGTGTCGTTGGCGTCCCCGGGCTTGGCGTCCGAGAAGTCGATGGGGGGGAGGAAGCGGATGCGCCACTTGACGGGCTTGGGGAGGATGTTGCGGGGGACCGGGAGCTGGAGCTTGAGCATCTCCTCGTAGCCCTTGAGGGTGCGGTCGACGGGGTTGGACTCCTCGCCGCCGAGGATGGCGACGGGGACGACGGGGACGCGCTTGGCCATGGCGACGCGGACGAAGCCGCGGGCGAACTCCAGCACCTCGTAGCCGCTGGCGGCGCGGAAGGCGCCCTTCTCGCCCTCGGGGAAGACCATGACGAGGTGGCCGCGGGCGAGTTGCGCCGCCATCGACTCCTTGCTGACCTTGCTGAGGCCGATCTGGCTGGCGAAGCGGGCGGTGACGGGGTTGCTGAACCAGGCGGCGTGGACGAGGCCGCGCGGCGTCCGGCCCAGCTCGTCGTGCAGGACGAGGGCGGCGAGGGCGTAGTCGAGGCCGAGCCAGCCGGTGTGGTTGGCGGCGAGGAGGACGGGGCCCTTGGGGAGGTGCTGGAGGCCGTCGGCCTTGAGGCGGGTGTAGCCGCGCAGGGCGCGCAGGACGGGGAGGAGCTTGGCGATGACGCCGGGGTCGAGGCCGTCCTCCGCAGCGCGGGTGGTGGCCTTCTTTGTCGCCTTCTTGGGGGCCGCCTTCGCAGGGGCCTTGGCGGGGGGGTTTGCCAAGGTCTTCGTGGCCGCCTTGGCGGTGCGCTTGCGGGGTGCCGTCGCGGCCACGCTGCGGCGAGGACGGCCCGGTGTTTTGCCTTTGCCGCGCCCGGGGACGGGTGACCGCGAGGGACGCGAAGCTCGCCCGAAAGATTCCAACGCTCTTCGCGGCTTTCGCGGTTCGTGGGGAGAGAGGGGGAGAGAGGGAAAAGAGGAGTAGAACGACTCACTGCGGTGGCGGGCCACGGGGTCCGTCGCGCGGGCCTTCGCGGGGTGGGTCTCGTCCCTCGAAGCCGGGGCCATGGGGTCCAGGGCCGCCGAAGCCGGGGCCGGGGTGTCCCAGAGGGTCGTTGGGGCCGAGGTGGAACGCGACCGGGCCGGGGCCGGCCTGGATGGCCAGGGTGTTGCCGGACTGGCTGAGCGTCGAGCCCTTCGGCAGCATGAGGCTGGCCTTCACGGTGCCGTAGGCGATGGTGGCGCCGGCGGGGCTCCAGTCGGCGACCGCGTCGTGCACCGTGACGGTGGCGCCGGCGGGGATGGTGAGGGTGAGCGCGGTGCCGTTGCGGCTCATCACCGTGAAGCCGGGGCCCTGCGCCAGGAAGGCGACGTCGTCCTTGTGGAGCGCGTAGCCGCGGCGGGCCCTCTCGTCACCGCCGGCGAGGGCGGGGACGTCGAGGGAGTCGACGAGTTGGACGTCGGTGCCGTTGGCCTTCACGGTGTAGGCGGTGACGGTGCCGCTCGCGGCGTCGACGTGGAAGCTGACGCAGCCGTCGCTCACGTCGCCGTTGGACTCCGTCAACTCTTGGCGCTCGCACAGCGGGCCCATCGGGCGGCCGGCCGGACCGGCGGAGCTGGCGGGGTGGCGACCGCCGAACGCGCCTGCGGCCTGGGTCGCCAGGAGGCCGACGGCCAGGAGGGCGACGACGGCCGCGCCGCCCAGGATGGTTCTCTTGCGGGTGTGGGGTTCCATGGGGGACCTCAGCTCCACCATGCGCCGGGCGGGTGATGCCCGTTCCGGACGATTTGTCCAGGGCCGCCGGACCACCAATCCACGGATTACACGGATGGCACGGAACCTTGAATCCGTGGATTCGTCGAGGGGTCAGGCTTGGCACTTGCTACAGTAGAACGTGCTCCGCCCCGACTGGGTGACGCGCCCGACGGCGGCGCCGCAGCGGGGGCAGGGCTCGCCCTCCTGGTCGTAGACGGCGAGGTGGAGGAGGAACTGGCCGGCCTGCCCGATGTGGTCGACGTAGTCGTTGAAGCTGGTGCCGCCGGCCGCGAGGGAGTCGTTGAGGACGGCGACGATGGCGGCGTGCAGGGGCGCCACCTTCCGCTTGGGCACGTCGTTGGCCTTGCGCAGCGGCGACAGCCGGGCGCGCCACAGCGCCTCGCAGGCGTAGATGTTGCCCACCCCGGCGAGGCGGGTCTGGTCGAGCAGGAACGCCTTGAGCGGGCTGCGGGAGGTGGCCAGCTCCGCGGCGAGGGCGGCGGGGGTGAAGGCGGGGT
>JAIVGU010000263.1 GCA_020201445.1 Halobacteriales archaeon | reverse complement strand
GTGGTGGACGCGCCGGGGGAGAGGGTGACGAGGCGGCTCCACGACTCGCCCAGCGGCGCCGTCAGCGAGCCGTCGTCGGAGGTCAGTGTGATGGTGGTGCCGGTCAGGTCCAGGGCGGAGGTGACGGTGACGTCGACGGTCCAGCCGGAGGTCATGCCGTCGCCGCCGGGGACCACGTCGACGTGGACCGGGAAGTCGCTGTCGGCGTGCGGACGCAGGGCAGGAGAGGGCGAGGTCGCGGGGGTCGCCGGGATGGCGGGGAGCGCCACCACGAGGGCAAGGGCCAGGGCGGCGATGGCGGCGCCGCGGCTCGGGGGGATGGGTCGCATGGTCAGCTTCCGCGCCCCGCCGTGCGGCGCGGGCGCAGCCAGGAACTCCAGCGTGGCTAGAAGGACTGTCTCCTGCGATGTTTGGAAACTGGCGGGCAGCTTGCCACAACCCCTGCGTGAGGACGGTTGATGTGCGAATCCCCATTTTCCCAGACGCAGGGTCAGCCAAAGCAGGGATTTCGGGGGATTCTCTGGCGACCTCGCGGGGCATCCTCGAAATCCCCGGAATCCCTGCTGGGAGTCGCAACGCCTATCCCGCGCCAGGAGGTCGGCGCGGCATGGACACCGAGACCGCCTCCGCCACCCCGCGCAGCCCCGTCAGCGTGCAGGTCACGATGCGTGGCCACGCCCTCGTCCAGGACAAGCCCGCCGCCTCCGGGGGCGCCGACGGGGGCCCGATGGCGAGCGAGCTGCTGCTGGCCGGGCTGCTCGCCTGCCAGCACTCCACCTTCGTCAAGGTCGCCGCCAAGCGCCGCATCACTGCCACCATTGAGCGCCTCGACGGCGAGATGGACTTCAAGGACAGCGACATCAGCGCCCTGCGCGTCCGCTTCACGCTCGCGACCGACGCCAGCGACGAGCAACTGGCGACGGTGCTGCGGCTGACCGACAAGGCGTGCACCATCAGCCAGGCGCTCAAGGTGCCAGTCGAGAACTCCTTCGTCCGCGCCTGAGCGGTGCGCGCTCAGAGGACGATGTCGATGTCGAGCCTCTCGGCCAGCTCCTTGTAGCGGTTGCGGATGGTGACCTCGGTCACGCCCGCGACCTCGGCGACCTCGCGCTGGGTGCGGCGCTCGCCCGACAGGATGCAGGCGATGTAGATGGCCGCCGCCGCGATGCCGGTGGGGCCGCGGCCGGAGGTGAGCTCGCGGTCGGCGGCCTGCTTGAGGATCTCCATGGTCCTCTGCTGCGAGTCGCTGCTGAGCTTGAGCTCCGAGCAGAAGCGCGGGATGTAGTTCTGCGGCGAGGTGGGCAGCAGCTTGAGCTTCAGTTCGCGGGCGATGAAGCGGTAGGTGCGGCCGATCTCCTTGCGCGACACGCGGGACGCGTCGGCGATCTCGTCGAGCGTGCGGGGGACGTCGCATTGCCGGCACGCCGCGTAGAGCGAGGCGGCGACGACGCCCTCGATGGAGCGGCCGCGGATGAGGTTCTTCGTGACGGCGCGGCGGTAGACCATCGCGGCAGTCTCGCGGACGTTGCGCGGGAGACCCATGCCGCTGGCCAGGCGTTCGAGCTCGCTCAGGGGGAAGGCGAGGTTGCGCTCGGTCGCGTTGGACACACGGATGCGGCGCTGCCACTTCCTGAGGCGGTAGAGTTGGGCGCGGTTGCGGGTCGGGATGCTCTTGCCGTAGGAGTCCTTGTTCTTCCAGCCAATCATGGTGGAGAGACCCTTGTCGTGGATCATCATCGTCATCGGGGCGCCGGTGCGGGCGCGCTTCTCGCGCTGCTCCGAGTCGAAGGCGCGCCACTCGGGGCCCTGGTCGATGAACGCGTCGTCCAGGACGAGGCCGCAGGTCTCGCAGACCATCTCGCCGCGGCCGTGGTCGGTCTGGATGTGGTCGGACCCGCACTCGGGGCAGGTCGTGATCTCCTCGACCTTGCGGTCGCGCTTCTTCGTCTTCTCGGTGGTTGGGTTCATGGATTGTCCTGGTTTCCTTGGCCGGGCGCGGCCCTCTCCCTGTCCCTTCCGGCTGCCGCGGGGGGTTTGCCGGGGGTTGCGGCGCTGCGCCTCAGAGGACGATGTCGATGTCGAGTCTCTCGGCCAGCTCCTTGTAGCGGTTGCGGATGGTGACCTCGGTCACGCCCGCGACCTCGGCGACCTCGCGCTGGGTGCGGCGCTCGCCCGACAGGATGCTTGCGATGTAGATGGCGGCGGCGGCGACGCCCGTGGGACCGCGGCCGGAGGTGAGCTCGCGGTCGGCGGCCTGCTTCAGGATGTCGACGGTCTTGGCCTGCACGTCGCCGGACAGCTTCAGCTCGGAGCAGAAGCGCGGGATGTAGTCCTGCGGCGCTGTCGGCATCAGCTTGAGCTTCAGCTCGCGGGCGATGAAGCGGTAGGTGCGGCCGATCTCCTTGCGCGACACGCGGGACGCGTCGGCGATCTCATCGAGCGTGCGGGGGACGTCGCACTGGCGGCAGGCGGCGTAGAGGGCCGCGGCGGCGACCCCTTCGATGGAGCGGCCGCGGATGAGGTTCTTCGTGACGGCGCGGCGGTAGACCATCGCGGCGGTCTCGCGCACGTTGCGGGGCAGGCCCATGCCGCTGGCCATGCGGTCAAGCTCGCTCAGGGCGAAGGCGAGGTTGCGCTCGGTCGCGTTGCTGACGCGGATGCGGCGCTGCCACTTGCGCAGGCGGTAGAGCTGGGCGCGGTTGCGGGTGGGGATGCTCTTGCCGTAGGAGTCCTTGTTCTTCCACCCAATCATCGTCGAGAGACCCTTGTCGTGGATGGTGTAGGTCATCGGCGCGCCGACGCGGGCGCGCTTCTCGCGCTGCTCCGAGTCGAAGGCACGCCACTCCGGGCCCTGGTCGATGAACGCGTCGTCCAGGACGAGGCCGCAGGTCTCGCAGACCATCTCGCCGCGCTCGTAGTCCGACTGGATGTGGTCGGACCCGCACTCGGGGCAGGTCGTGATCTCCTCGACCTTCTGCTGTTCCTTCTTTTTGGGCTTGGCGATCTCGACCATGAAAACCGTGTCCCGGGCGGGGACCCTTGCGGGCCTGCCCTGCTCACTTCTTCGTGAAATGAATAGACAGATAAACTTTTCGTCATTTTATGACCTTCCCTTAAGTAGGCGGACGGATTTTGGACTTGAACCCTTCGTCCAAACAGGAGTGCGGGCAGCCCTTCGTTTCCGATGGAACCCCCACGCCCGCCGGCCGTGGAAAGGAACCTTGAAGCGCAAACCCCCCTTGGGCCGCCGGCCTTGGATTTCCGGCGTGAGGTCGACCCGACGTCCCAAATCGCCCAGGAACGGGTCCAGCCTGGGCCACCCGGGCCCCTGTTCCTGGCGTTGGCGGGCGGGGTGGCGGCCGGCGTCTTCGCGGTGGCGTTCTGGCTCGGGCACGCCCCGGCCGGGCCGACGGTGGCCGAGGCCACCGAGCCCAGCCTGGTGAGCCTCCTGGGCCTGGCCGGCGGCCGCGCCTTCTCCGCCCTGTGCGCCGCCGCGACGGTGGGCGCCGCGGCCGCGGCGGGCCGGCGCCTCCTGCACTCCGACGGCTGGGGCCTCCTCGCGGCCCTCCTGGTGGCCCTCGACCCCGCCTTCCTGGCGATGGCCCGGCTGGCCCTGCCGGACATGGTCGCCCTGGCCGGCCTCACGGTCGCGCTGGCGGCCTTCCTCTCGGGCTCGAGCCGGCTGCACTGGGCTGGCTCCGCGGCGCTGTGGGTGGCGGCCCTGGCCGACCCGAGTGCCCTCCTATGGTCGCTCCCCCTGGCCCTCCTCCTGCTGGTGCGGGGCCACATCTATGCGGCCCCCCGCCACCTCGGGCTCGCGGTGGGGCAGGCGCTCGGCATCCCCGTGACCGCCGCCGCCCTGCACCTGCTGGTCTCCGCCGGCACCCTCCCCGACTCCTGCCTCGCCCTCTCCCGCGCCTCCGCGCTGGCCCTCAGCGCCGTCCCGGACCTGGGCAGCGGCGTCGCGGCGGCGCACAACCCCGCGAGCTGGTTCGGCGGCATCGGGGCGATCCTGTTCCTGGGCACCGCCGGACTGGCCCTCCTGGCACGGCAGTTCCGCATCGCCCGCCTCCCCGGCCGGGTGCAGTTGCGCATCGGGGAGGCCCTTCCCCCCCTCCTGGCGCGCGGGCTGTGGCTGCTCCTGCTGGCCCTGCTGGCGCCCTCGCCGCTGCTGTGGGTGCCGCTCTTCGCCCTGGCCCTCGGCGCCGGCGTCGAGGCGCTGGCCGAGGACGCGCCGGGCTTCGGCGTCGCGGTGGCCGGCGTCGTCGTCCTGTTCGCGGTGCTCGGCCTGGTGCGCGCCTGGGGCCTGGTCGCCGGGGGGGCGCCCCTCGTGCCGGGAACCCAGGCCGGTCTCGTCCCTTGGGGGCAGGTGGTCCGGTGCATCGCATGAAGGTTCGTTCATGCGTATTTCCAGCCTCCTCTCCCCTAGCCCCCAGTGTGCAGGCCCAGGGCATCGCCGAACCTTCCCTAACGGCCATCCTCGACCGTCCCGCCCGCCCGGCAGCCTCCACCGGCATCCTGCGCGCCACTCAGCCCGGCCAGCGCCTCCTCTCATC
>JAIVGU010000079.1 GCA_020201445.1 Halobacteriales archaeon | reverse complement strand
ACCCGTGGTTCGCCGCGGGCACGTTTCGACGACGCGACAAAGGTCAAATCGCTTCCAAGGGTCGCATCCCGCATGCGCCTCCTTCCGGCCCTCCTCTCCCTGGCCGTCGCCGCCACCGTGCTCGCCGGCTGCTCCAGCGGCCCCACCGTCCCCTCCCCGAGCGGCACCCCTGGCGGGGCGAGCGCCCCCGCGCCGGTCCCCTACGTCGGCGGCAGGGACGGCCCGCTGCCGCGCTCCGCCTACCTGGGCGAGCTGCCGGTCTTCGCGGAGCGCTACGTCGCCCAGCGCGGCGGCGGCGAGCCCACCATCGGCGTCAACCGGGACGGCGTCGCCATCTTCTCCACCATCGCCTTCGACGTTGGCGCCGTGGCCACCACCCTCGCCAGCACCCGCGTCATGGTCTCCACCGACGAGGGCCGCACCTGGGAGGACCGCTCCCCCCTCATCGCCGCCGGCACCGACCGCACCCCGCCCGTGCGCCCCAACCCGACCAGCCTGGACCCCTACGTCTACGCCGACCCCATCACCGGGCGCCTGTTCAACATCGACCTCAACCTCGCCGCGGGCGGCTTCCTGAGCTACACCGACGACGCCGGCAAGACCTGGGTCTCGAACCCCGGCTGCTGCGGCCTGCCGGTGGACGACCACCAGACCCTCTTCGCGGGGCCGCCCACCACGCTGGTGCCGCTGTCGCCGCTCTACTCCCGCATCCTCTACTTCTGCATCAACCAGGTCGGCGCCTCGAGCTGCACGCACAGCCTCGACGGCGGCCTGACCTGGAGCGGCCCGGTCGCCGCCTACCCCGGCGCCGAGCCGCCGGCGGAGGGCAAGCAGTGCGTCCCGGACGTGGTGGCCGACGACCTGGGCGACTGCGTCTGCGGCGGCCTGCACGGCCACGGCCATGCCTCGGAGAAGACCGGCACCGTGTTCCTGCCCAAGGGCCAGTGCGGCCGCGCCGAGGTGGCGCGCAGCACCGACAACGGCGTCACCTTCACCGAGACCCTCGTCGACCGCACCGTGGGCATCGACGGCCACGAGGCCATCGTGTCCACCGACAAGGCGGGCAACGTGTACTACTTCTTCCTCGACCGCAACGCCCTGCCGCGCCTCTCCGTCAGCCGCGACGACGGCGTCACCTGGTCGTCGCCCATCAACGTCACCGTGCCCGGCGTGACCGCGGCGAAGTTCCCCTCCATCGTGGCGGGGGGCACCGGCCGCATCGCGTTCCTGTACGTGGGCACCACGACGCCGCACGGCCTCCATGTCGGCGCCCGCTACGAGAACCAGACCGCGATGCACCCCAGCGAGCTGCAGAACGCGACCTGGAACGGCTACGTCGGCTTCAGCCTGAACGCGGACTCCGCGGACCCCGTGTTCGCCACCGTGACGGCGCACGACCCCGCCGACCCGCTGGCGCGCGGCGCCTGCTCCGGCCGCTGCCAAGCCGCCAACGGCGGCATGTACGACTTCCTCGACATCGACATCCACCCCACGACGGGGCAGGTGTGGGTCGCGCTCATCGACAACTGCAACGACGACATCCCGTACAACTCGCCGCCCTGCAACGGGCTGCTGGGGAACGCCAAGAGCTACCAGCGCTCGCGGGCCGCGGCCGCCGTCCAGGTGGGCGGCACGATGCTGGGCAGCGCGTTGCCGTAGCGGGCAAACCCAGATTCCATGGATGCCTGCGGGGCTTTCCCGTTCCCCCACAGCAGTCCCCAGCCTGGTTTGGAGCCCACCCGGAACCCCTTTGAAGGGTGGCGGGGCTCGAAGCGCACGCATGCCCGCCGGAATCGCCTACGTCGACGGCCGCACCATGGACCTCGCCACCGCGACGGTTCCCCTCAACGACCGCGGCTTCCTGCTGGGCGACGGCGTCTTCGAGACCCTGCGCACCTCCAACGGCCGCGTCTTCCGCCTCGACGGCCATGCCGAGCGGATGCAGGCCGCGCTGCGCGCCATCAACCTCGACGGCGACCTCATCGGAGAGTTCCGCCAGGCCGTGGACACCCTCGTCGCGGCGGGCACCAAGGCGTTCGGCGGCGAGCTCTACGTGCGCGTCATGGTCAGCACCGGCCCGATGGAGGATTTCCTTGAGACCGGCCGCGGCGTCTGCGTCACGGGCCTGGCCAAGAAGTTCAAGCCCTACCCGATGCAGTACTACTCGCAAGGCGTCGACCTCGTCACCAGCCGCGAGCGCAAGGACTCCCGCAGCTCCCTCGCCTCCGTCAAGACGCTCTCCTTCCTGCCCTTCGTCACCGCCCGCCGCGAGGCGCACGCCGCCACCGCCCACGACGCGCTGCTCCTGAACGAGAGCGGCCGCGTCGCCGAGGCCACGACCAGCAACGTCTTCGCCCTTCACAACGGCAGCGTGCACGCCCCCGGCGCGGCGGAGGGCGCCATCCCCGGCGTCACCCGCGCCGCGGTGCTGGAGCTGGTGGCCGACGCCGGCTTCCCGGTGGTCGAGCGCCTCGACACGGCGACGCTGCGCAAGGCCGAGGAGGTCTGGCTCACCAACACCACCGGCGGCATCGTCCCGGTGCGCCAGGTGGACGAGCACCGCATCAACGGCGGCGGCCGCGGCGAGCTGACCGCCCGCCTGGGCCACGCCCTCG
Organism: Halobacteriales archaeon; assembly: GCA_020201445.1. Next base: position 1,959 of record JAIVGU010000079.1, on the reverse strand, counting down.
AGGCCGCGGTCCGCGGCGATGCCTGAGCCGCTGCTGCCGCTGGCGCGGGGCCGGTCGCTCCCCCTTGGGCGTCCCCTGGTCATGGGCATCCTGAACGCCACGCCCGACTCCTTCAGCGACGGCGGCGAGCTGTCCACGCCCGACGCGGTGCGCAGCCGCGTGGAGGCCCTGCTCGCGGCGGGCGCGGACCTCCTCGACGTCGGCGGCGAGTCGACGCGCCCCGGCCACACGCCGGTGCCGGCGGAGGAGGAGATTGCCCGCGTCGTCCCCGTCCTGCGCGCTCTGCGGGACGTCGCCCCCGACGTGCCCGTCTCCATCGACACCCGCAAGGCAATCGTGGCAGCGGCGGCGCTCGCGGCAGGCGCCGACTTCGTGAACGACGTTGGCGGCCTCGCCGACCCCGGCATGGCGAGCGTTGTGCGCGCGGCCGGCTGCGCCATCGTCCTCATGCGCAGCGCCCCCGTCGCGGGCGAGCTGCTGCCCGGGTGCGCCGCCCAGTTGGCGACGCTGGCCCGGCACGCCATGGCCGAGGGCATCCCGCGCAACGCCATCGTCGTGGACCCGGGCCTCGGCTTCGGCGACCCGCCCGGCGGCGACCCCGCGGCCAACCTGGCGCTCCTCACCGCCTCCCGCGCCGTGGGCGGCGGCCTGCCGGTCCTGGTGGGCGCAAGCCGCAAGCGGTTCCTCGGCAGGCTCACCGGCGTCGAGGCGCCGAAGGAGCGTGCCCTCGACTCCGCGGTGGCCGCGTTGCTGGCCGTGCAGGGCGGGGCCGCCATCGTCCGCGTCCACGACGTCGCGCAGACCGTGCAGGCGCTGCGCGTGGCGGGCCTGCGCGCGCCTCCCGGCTGAACCACGGATTGCACGGGATTGCACGGACACCTATAACCGCGAAATCCACGAAACCAGAGGAATTTTTCTCGCCTTCGCGTCTTTCGTGGTTGAGTCGTGCAGCTTCGGCCCCACGAACCGCGAAGTCCGCGGATTCAGCTTGATTCCGTGCAATCCGTGGTTTCGTCGGGAGTGCAAGCGGGTCATGCGTTCGCCAGGCGCGCCAGTTGCCGCTCGTGCCAACGCGAGAGGAGCGCCATGCTCACGAGCGCGCCCAGGAGGGCCATGAGCATGTCCTTCTGCGTGTCCCAGATGTCGCCCTGGGTGCCCAGGAAGGCGTCGCCTGCGCTGCCCACGGCCGCCGACGTGCCCCACTCCACCAGTTCGTAGAGCGCGCTCACGGCCAGGGCCACCGCGACGCAGAGCGTGGCCAGCCAGCCGCCGGGGGGAAGTGGCGTCCTGCGCCGCAGCAGCTCCCGCGCCACCAGGGCCGGCACCACGCCCTGCGCGAAGTGGCCGATGCGGTCGTAGGGGTTGCGCGCCAGGTGGAGCGCCGAGCGCAGCCACTCCCCCAGGGGCACCCGGGCGTAGGTGTAGTGCCCGCCGAGGGCGAGGATGCAGGCCTGCGCGAAGATGAGGGTGTACGCCAGGTCGGTGAGCGGGAAGCGCCGGTAGGTCGCCAGCAGCAGCGGCGCCGCCAGCAGGGCGGGCGCCACCTCCAGCAGCCAGGTGAACGGGTCGTGCGGGCGCCATGCCGAGAGGGCCAGCACAAGGGCGAACAGCCCCAGCAGGGCCGGCGGCAGGCGGCGGCGCGCAGGCATCGGCGCGGCAACGTCCCTCTGGCCATAAGGGAGGGGGTCTCCTGGAGCGGCCTTGCGCGCCGACGAACGCCTTTTAGCCAAGCGGGCGGGTGCCGTGAGTGCAATGGCCGTCGGATTCGTCCTCATCAGCGCCGCCCCGGGCCGCGAGCACGAGGTCTACAACACCCTGCTCAAGGTCAGCGAGATCGTCGAGTTGCACCCGCTGTTCGGGGAGTACGACCTCATCGCCAAGCTCGAGGCTGCCGACTTCGACACCCTCGGCCACGTCATCGTCAACAAGATCCGCTCCATCGAGGGCGTCGTCGACACC
>JAIVGU010000262.1 GCA_020201445.1 Halobacteriales archaeon | reverse complement strand
GTTTGGGGGCCGCCACCGGCTCAGAAGACGAGCTGGTCGGGGTCGGTGCAGTCGACCCAGTCCGGGTTCACTTCGCCGAGCGTCTCGCCCGCGGAGCCGGTCAGGCTGGTGTTGCCGACCTGCAGGCCCGGGATGTCGTTGCTCTCCAGGAAGACCCAGTTGCCGCCGCCCTCGGTGGTGTAGTAGAACGGCCCCACCGTCTGGTCCGGCTCGATGGTGCAGATCTTGGGGCCGCCGGGGAGGGCGGTGACGCGCACCAGCACGGACGCCGTGGCGTTGGCGTGGCCGTCCGTGGCCAGGAGGGTGACCGTGAAGTTGCCGCCGAGGTGGAAGCCGTGCGTGACGTTGGCGGGCAGGCCCACGCCGCTGGTGCGGTTGCCGTCGCCGAAGGTGAGGGTCCAGTTCAGCGCGTCCCCGTCGGCGTCGGAGCCGGTGAGGGCGAAGGTGACGTTCAGCGGCGCCGTGCCGCTGGCCACGCTCGCGGTGAGGTTGGCCATGGGCGGGTGCTGCACCGTCGCGTTCGCGGTGGCGTTGGTCGCGGTGGCGCCGCCGGTCGCCGTGGCGGGGTGGGAGGTCGTGGGGTCGCCGTTCTTGACCGTGCACCCGGACAGGACCAGCGCGACACCGAGCAAAGCAAACCACCGCATGGGCACAGGAGGGCAACTGGGCCGCGAAAACCTTTCCGTCATGCCGCCAGCGCCCGCAGGGCCATGTCGGCCAGGCGCAGGGTGCCGTGGGCAGCCGCCTTCAGGCTGCCGTCCTCCTCCGCCTCGACGTCCACCAGGAGGGTGGCGCCGCGCAGGCCGAGCGCGATGCGGGAGCCGCCGGGGCCGTCGCGGGACTCCACGGCGACGGCGTCGCGCACGGCGCGGGCGGTGGCGGCGTCGGGGCACTCCAGCTCGAGGTGGAGCGTGTGCATGCGGCGCCTATTCGGCGTGCAGCGTCTTGGCGACCGTCGGGCGCTCCTTGTAGAAGAGCTTCGAGCCGCAGTAGGGGCAGCGGATGCCGATGTTCTGCGCGTTGAACTCGACGCGCTTCTTGCAGACGCCGCACTTGTAGGCCACGCCGCTCACTCCTGGGCTTCGGGGGCGGGGGCGGCCAGCTTGTCCTGGACCGCGCGCAGCGCCTTGTCGGCACCCTGGCCGGCGCCGGTGGCGGGGGCGTAGGCGCCGCCCGCGAACTGGTGGCTGCAGGACTGCCTCAGGGACGGGCCAGGGAAACCCTGCCCGGGATGGTGTGCGGGACGGGTCGATTGATTTAATGCCTTCGGACAAGCGGGGGGCGGTCCCGCCCTGGCAGGTCCATCTCCGAGGACGCCAAAGACGGAACCCGTTCGGTGGTCTCGGCGGATTTGCTCCCGACGCCAAAGCAGGCTCTTTTCCTCCAGTGGCGTGCCTGTGCCGTGCAGCCCGCCACCATCGTCATCGACGGCGAGTGCGGCCTGTGCAAGCGCGCCGCCGCCTACGGGATGGGCCGGGGGCGGCCGGGGCTGCTGCGCTTCGTCGCCCAGCAGGACCCGGAGGGCGCAGCCCTGCTGGACGCGGCCGGCCTGCGCGAGGCGGCGAGGGACACGATGGTCGCCGTCGTGGGCGGGCGGGCCTACGTGCGCTCCTCCTCCGTCGTGCAGGTGGCCAAACGGCTGCGCGGCTGGCGACGGGCGCAGGCGGCGCTCTGGCTCGTGCCCAAGCCCCTGCGGGACGCCGGCTACCGCTTCGTGGCCAAGCGGCGACACCGCTTCGCTTGACCGCGAACCCCGCGAAGCAGGGAGGAGGCGTTCGTGGTTTTTGTGGGCTTCGCGGTTCCGCAATGCCTGCCCGTCCCGGTTGCGCTATAGCCCAGGGGTCCCCTCCAGCGGCATGGACCCCAAGCAAGCGCTCGTCACCGGCGGCACCTCCGGCATCGGCCACGCCATCGCCACCGGCCTCGCCCGCGCGGGGCACCACCTCACCCTTCTGGTGCGCAGCCCCGAGCGCGGCGCCACGGCGCGGCAGGCCATCGTCGCGGCGGCCCCCGAGGCGGTCGTCGACCTCGTGGTGTGCGACCTGTCCGACCAGGCCTCCGTCCGCAGGGCCGCCGCCGAGGTGCGCAAGCGCCCCAGCCGCCTCGACCTCCTGGTCCACTGCGCCGGGGTGTTCCTGCCCAAGCGCGAGGTCACCACCGACGGCGTCGAGGCGACCTTGGCCACCAACTACCTCGGCCCATTCCTCCTCACCCACGAGCTGCTGCCGCTGCTGCGCAAGTCCGCGCCGGCCCGCATCGTGAGCGTCGCCTCGCGCACCGGCAAGGCCCGCATCGACCTCGACGACCTCAACCTCGAGAAGCGTTCCTACTCCTACCTCAAGGCCGTGCCGGCGAGCAAGCTGGCGCAGGTGCTGTTCACGCAGGAGCTGGCCGAGCGCCTGAGCGGCACCGGCATCGTGGTCAATGCCGCGCACCCCGGCCTCGTCGCCCGCACCCACCTGCTGGAGCAGACCGGCGGCCCGTTCCGCGTCATCACGAACCTGCTGGGCGGCACCCCGGAGAAGGGCGCCGACACGCCGCTGTGGCTCGCCACCTCCCCCGAGACCGCCCACGTCACCGGCGGCCTGTGGGCCGACCGCAAGCTCCTGAAGACGCCGGGGCAGGGCTCCGACCCCGCCGCCCGCAAGCGGCTGTGGGAGGAGAGCGAGCGCATGACCGGCATCGCGACCGAGGCCGAGCGGCTGATTCCTGCTGCCTGACCGCCTAAACCGCGGATTTCGCGGATGACGCGGATTCAATGTGGGTGCTTGTGCACAAGCCTGCGCATCATCCGCGAAATCCGCGGTTTCGTGGGGAGAAAGGAAAAAGGGAAGAGAAACGAGCTTACTTGTCCGTGTAGCGGCCCGACTTGACCGCCTTCTGGATCTTCGCGAAGGTCTCGCCGCCGAGCTTGTGGGCCTTGCGGCGCAGCTCCTTGACCTCGTCGACGGTCCACGAGCCGTAGCCGCCCTTCTGGGCGCTGCGGACGTTGCCGCCGGGGTCGAGGCCGAAGGTGAGGCGGGTCTCGGCGATGAGCTCCTCGTGCAGGTGGGGGTCCACCAGCGTCTGGCCGTCGATCTTGACGAACGTGGTGCTGAAGGCGGCGTTGTCGGCCTTCACCGGCAGCGGGCGGTCCTTGCCGTCCGCGTAGGCGACGTACTTGGTCTTGGGGCAGACCTCCGGCAGCTTGGCCGACAGGACGGCGGCGAGGCCGGCGATGCTGCACGCGTCGAACAGGTTGCCGTCGTAGTCGAGGATCTCCAGGTCGACGAAGACCGCCCACGCCTTCTCGGCGGGGACGATGCTCAGGGCCTCGAAGTCGATGACGCCGGACTCGCGCAGGGCGCGGTCGGTGACGCGGGCGAGCTCGATGGCCTCGATGCGGGGCGGCCCCGGCTCGAAGTGGGGGCTCGCCATCGGGTTCAGCTCGGCCGAGGTCATGAAGTTGCCACGGTTCGGGGTGTCGTCGTACGGCTTCTCGACCTGCACCTTGACGCCGGCGACGACCTGGGTGTTGCCCAGCTTGACGCGGGCGCTGCCCTGGGCGCGGCTGATGTAGTTGACCTGGATGTCGAGGGGGCGCAGCGCGTCGAAGCCGCGGCCGTCCTCGCGCTTGCCCTCCTTGATGAGGGTGCGGATGAAGTCCTTCTTGATGAGGGACAGCGGGTTGTCCTCCATCAGGCGCACCTCCGTGCGCCCGAAGGCCCGGCCCTGCGGTCCTGGCCGCCAACGCAGGCGTTGCCGGCCTCCATCAGGCGGCACTCTCCAGGACGTCGAGGGTGGCGTTGAAGCGGCGCAGCAGCGCCTCGCGCTGCACCTTCACGACCTGCTTGTTGCCCTCCACCGCCATGTCGAGCGCCTTCTCGAACTCGGCGGGGCTCAGGTGGCCGTCCATCTGCAGCAGCACGATCTCGCCGGTGGTGTGGTTGACGCCCACGGGCAGGTCGGCGTTGCCGAAGTTGTCCTCCTCCTGCATGAGGTCGAGGATGACGTGGTCGTTGCACTTGCCGGCGGCGACGGCGGACACGAGGCCCTTCATCGGGATGCCGGCGTCGGCCAGCGCCACGGCGGCGCAGGTGAGGGCGGCGCAGCGGGTGCCCGCGGCGGCCTCCAGCACCTGCACCTGCACGTCGATGGCGCCGCGCGGGAAGCGCTCGGTCAGGACGACGTTCTCGAACGCGTCCGCGATGACCTTGCTGATCTCCTGGCTGCGGCGGTCGGGGCCGGGGCGCTTGCGGTCGGAGGTCGAGAACGCGGACATGCCGTAGCGCACCTGCACGACGGCCTTGTCCGACTCCTGGAAGCGCTTCGGGTTCAGCTCGCGCGGCCCGTAGACGGCGCAGATGACCTTGTTGCCGCCCCACTCGAGGTAGGCGCTGCCGTCGGCGCGGTGCAGGACACCGGCCTCGATGCTGATGGGGCGGATCTGGTCGGCCTTGCGGCCGTCCAGGCGGATGCCTTTCTTGTTGACGAGTTCCTTGGTGGGGTCGGGGACGCCCATGATTTACTCCTCCTTGGCGTCGGATGCCGCCGACTCGGAAGCGGATTCAGCGTTGCGCTCCGGCTTGGTGCGCTCGATGGTGATGCCGGCGTCGATGCCGCCGGGGCGGTGCTGCTCCAGCATCGCCTTGATCTTCTCGGTCAGGCCGTCGAGGTGGGCCTGGTCGCAGATGGCCTGGATGACCTCGCGGGCCAGCAGGACCTCCTTGGGAGTCCCGTTGAGCCAGATGCGGCCGTTCTGGCCCACGAAGAGCCAGCACTCGACGTACTCCTTCAGCAGGTTCAGCATCGAGCCGTTCTTGCCGATGACGCGGGCCACCTTCGTGGGCGGGACCTCGTAGATCTCGCCGCCCTCGAGCTTGGAGAGGTTGCGGTCCTTGAGGGTGACCTGCACCTTCTTCTGCTCGTCGACGAAGAGGACCTTGCACAGGATGGCGTCGCCCACCTTGAGGTAGTTCGTGGTTTCGCCGAAGTCGACGCGCCAGGGCGCCTCGCTGACGTGCAGCGGGGCGAGCCAGGGGGCGCGGATGTCGACGATCCAGTTGCCGGTGTTGGCCTCCTGGATGATGCCGACGACCTGGTCGCCGGGGCGGGGCTCGTAGCAGCCGTTCATGGGCAGGATGGCGACCTTCTCGCCCTGCTCCTGCAGGATGCCGGCCGCGACGGCCACCAGGCGGTCGCCCACCTTCTTGGTGCCGGGGCCGGGGATGGAGCGCTTGTCGCCCACCACGTCGCCGGGCAGCACGAGGGACCGTTCGTTCTGTTGCTTGCTCATTGTGTTGTCTCCTTGGAATCGTCGGTGCCTACTCGGCCTTGCCCACCAGCTTGGTGGTGACCTGGCCGTGCGTCAGCTTGTTGAGGCGGTCGTAGACCTCGGTCTGCATCCCGGCGGGCAGCTCCAGGACGACGATGAGGGCGCCGTCCTTCTGCCACTCCTCCTGCTGGATCTCCCCCATCGCGCGCACGGGGCCGTAGGCGTGGCCGGTGTGCTCGGCGGGGATGCGGATGGCGACCTTGACCCGCTCGAACGCGATGGGGATGAGGGGCCGCAGCAGCCTCATCGCCTGCTCGATCTGCTCCTCGGTGCGCCGCAGCGGGTCGACCTTGAACTTCGCCTCCTCCAGGGCGCGCTCGATGCGCTCCTTGGGGTGCGGCGACTTGGTCTGCGGGTTCCAGGCGTTCCGGAGGATGGTCTCCACGATGCGCTTGTGCTTCGCCTCGCCCATCTTCTTGCGCTGCTCGGCGGTGAGCTGGATCTCCCCCTCCAGC
>JAIVGU010000078.1 GCA_020201445.1 Halobacteriales archaeon | reverse complement strand
GACCTTGGCGCCCTGGGCAGCGACACGCGCACCCGGCTCGACGTCCCCCTGGCGCGGGACCACGCCGGCATCACGGTGTCCGTGTTCTGCCCGGCCTCGGCGGGGACGGTGCTGTTCGCCGCCGCGGATGACCCGGGGGCCTCGCTGCTGTCGGTGTCCTGCACGCTCGGCCGGGCGACCGAGTCCTTCCCGGCGGCCCTGCCGGCGGGCTCCTACGTCCTCGCCATCGCGGTGGCGGGGAGCGGCGGCTTCGAGGTCGAGGTGATGGGGACGCCGGCCTGAGCGTCACTCCGCCGCGTCCGCCGGCCACGGCGCCAGCTTCCGCAAATGCCGTGCCAGGAACATCCCGGCGTGGGCGTCCTGGAAGGCGCGGGAGATGGCGTGCGGGCCCAGCCGCCCCGCCTCGGGGTCCCACGCCAGGCCGTCGAACTCGACGCGCTCCAGGACGAGGCCGTTGGCGGCGACGAGGCGGAAGCGGGCGTGCGCCTTGCCCGTCGTGAGCCCCGCGACGATGTCCTCGACACCCGCCTCGCCGCGGCCGACACAGAGCACCGCCGAGACCATGCGGCGCACCTGGTTCCAGAGGAACCCGTCGCCCTCGACGCGGAACACCCAGGCGCCCCCCTCCGCCGCGACGGTGAAGGCGAAGACGTTGCGCTCGGGGTTGCGGCCCTCCTCCAGCCGGGCGAAGGCGCGCATGTCGTGGCGGCCCACGAACACGGCGCACGCCTCCTGCATCGCGCCCAGGTCCTCGTTGCGGGGGAAGGCGTGGTAGCGGTAGCGCCGCCGCTTGGCATGGCGCGGGTTCCAGCCGGGCTCGACCCGGGCGGCCGCCGTCACCCACAGGCCCATCGGGAGGTGGCGCTGGAGGGCGGGGACGAGGCCGCGCAGGTGCGGGCGCTCCAGGGTCGCCCGGCACACGTTCTCCAGCGCCGAGACCCCGGCGTCGGTGCGGCTGCCGGTCTTGAACGAGCCCTCGACGCAGCCCTCCTGCCGCAGCGCCGCGAGGAGGTGGCCCTCGACGGTGGAGGCGTCGGGGTCGCGGGCGTAGGCGTCGAAGCGGCGCCCGTCGTACGCCAACCGAAGCGCCACCGTGAGGGCCTCCACGCGGCGGGCAGCCCGCCCCCCGGCATCAACCCGCCGCCGCGCCGAACCGTGAACCCGTGCGCTGCGTCTTCCGCGCGCTCCGCGGCCTCCGCGGTTCGTGGCCAAAGCTGGTGACGATGGCCCGCCTGCCCGCACCCCAGTTTCCTCTGGAAACTCACCGGACCCTTTATTCAGGGGTGACCTTGCCCGCCAGGTCAGGCCCGATGGGACACCCCACCAGCCCGCACGACGCCCCCGCTCCGGGGCGTGCTTTTTTGGTGCTTGAGGACGGCTCCGTGGTGGAGGGGGAGGCATTCGGCCACCCCGCCACCGCGTACGGCGAGCTCGTGTTCACCACCGGCATGACCGGCTACCAGGAGTCGCTCACCGATCCCTCCTACCACGGCCAAGTGCTGATGTTCACCTACCCAATGGTCGGCAACTACGGCGTCAACCCCGACGACTGGGAGTCGGACAAGGTGTGGCCGCGCGCCGTCGTGGTGCGCGAGTGGTGCAAGGAGCCGAGCCACCGCAAGTCCACCATGACCCTGCATGACTGGCTCGTCGAGCAGAAGGTGCCCGGCATCAGCGGCGTCGACACCCGCGCGCTCACCATCAAGGTGCGGGAGAAGGGCTGCCTGCGCTGCTTCGTCACCCACGACGCCCGCGAGGTCCCCGCCCTCAAGGCCCGCATCGCGGCGATGCCCGGCGTCGAGCTGGAGAACCTCGCCGGCCAGGCATCGGTGCAACAGGCGCGCCGCTACGGCCGCGACCGGCAGGGGCAGCTCCGCGACGGCTCCGCCTTCGACCCCACGGCGCGCACCGTCGCCGTGCTGGACACCGGCATCAAGCGCAACATCCTCCGCAACCTGGTGCGCCGCTTCAACGTCCTGCACCTGCCGTGGAACGCCAAGCCAGAGGACATCCTCGGCCAGGCGGACTGCCTCTTCATCGCCAACGGCCCCGGCGACCCCGACCACCCGGACATCGCTCGCTTCACCCTTCCCACCATCCGGGCCGCCTCCGAGCGGCTGCCGACGTTCGGCATCTGCTACGGTAACCAACTGGTCTCGCTGGCATGGGGCGCGAAGACCTCCAAGATGAAGTTCGGCCACCGCGGCGCCAACATCCCGACCCGCGACGAGCAGACTGGCGTCGTGCGCATCACCAGCCAGAACCACGGCTTCCACGTCGACGCCGCCAGCGTCGCGGGCACCGGCCTCCTGGTGTGGGAGAGGTGTCCCAACGACGGCGTGGTCGAGGCGGTGCGCCACGAGCGCCTGCCCATCTTCACGATGCAGTACCACCCCGAGGCGAGCCCGGGGCCGTGGGACTCGAACCATTTCTTCGACCAGTTTGCGCTCATGGTGGAGCAGTGCAAGGCCGGCCAATGGAAGGCAGGCCAGTTCCCCAAGGTCCCGGGGGCGCACTGATGCCTCCGACCAAACCGCGGATTTCGCGGATGACGCGGATTGACGGTCTCTGCATCCGCGAAATCCGCGTCATCCGCGGTTGCGTCGGGGAGGTGGCGTAGATGCCCAAGCGCACCGACGTCAAGAAAATCCTCATCATCGGCTCCGGCCCCATCCAGATCGGCCAGGCCGCCGAGTTCGACTTCTCGGGCTCGCAGGCGTGCCGCGCCGTGCGCGAGGAGGGCTTCCAGGTCGTCCTCGTCAACTCGAACCCGGCGACCATCCAGACCGACGTGGAGACGGCGGACGCGGTCTACGTCGAGCCGCTGACGCTGGACGCGCTGACGGCCATCATCGCCAAGGAGCGCCCCGACGGCGTGCTCGCCGGCATGGGTGGCCAGACCGCGCTCAACCTCGTCTCGGAGCTGGCCGAGGCCGGTGTGCTGGAGCAGTACGGCGTCAAGCTGCTGGGCACGCCGCTGCAGGCCATCGCGGACGCCGAGGACCGCGACCTGTTCAAGAAGGTCATGGAGCGCATCGGCGAGCCCGTCGCCAAGGCGCAGGTCGCCACCTCCGTCGACGACGCGCTGCGCATCGTCCACCAGTACATCGGCCACTACCCGGCGCTCATCCGGCCCGCCTACACGCTGGGCGGCCTGGGCGGCGGCGTGGCGCACAGCGACGACGAGCTGCGCGAGCTGGTGCAGAAGGGGCTGGCCTATTCCCGCATCCACCAAGTGCTCATCGAGGAGAGCCTGCTGGGCTGGCTGGAGTTCGAGTACGAGGTGATGCGGGACGGCAAGGACAACTGCATCATCATCTGCAACATGGAGAACCTGGACCCGATGGGCGTCCACACCGGCGAGTCCATCGTCGTGGCGCCCAGCCAGACGCTCTCCGACCAGGACCACCAACTGCTGCGCTCGTCGGCGCTCAAGTGCATCCGCGCCCTGAAGATCGAGGGCGGCTGCAACGTGCAGTTCGCGCTCAAGAAGGACACGGGCGAGTACCGCGTCATCGAGGTCAACCCGCGTGTCTCGCGCTCGTCGGCCCTGGCGAGCAAGGCCACCGGCTACCCCATCGCCCGCGTGGCGGCCAAGATTGCCCTCGGCATGGCGCTCGACGAGATTCCCAACGCCATCACCGGCAAGACGATGGCCGCGTTCGAGCCGACGTTGGACTATGTCGTCACCAAGATTCCGCGCTGGCCGTTCGACAAGTTCCGCACCGTCGACCCCCGCATCGGGACGCAGATGAAGTCCACCGGCGAGGTCATGGCCATCGGGCGCACCATCGAGGAGAGCCTGCTCAAGGCGGTGCGCAGCCTGGAGATCGACGCCGACTCGCTGGAGGCGCCCGCGCAGTGGGACGACGCCCAGCTCGCCGAGCGCGTCCAGGTCGCCACCCACCAGCGCCTGTTCGCGGTGGCGGAGGCGCTGCGGCGCGGCTGGAGCGTGCAGAAGGTGCACAACCTCTCCGGCTACGACCCGTTCTTCCTGCACAAGATCCAGAACATCCTCCGCCTGGAGGTGGCGCTCGCGGCCAAGCCCGGCGACGCCAAGGTGCTCGCGGCCGCCAAATCCGCCGGCTTCGCGGACACCCACGTCGCCCGCCTGTGGGGCTGGGGCGAGGACGAGGCCCGCGTCGCCGCCCTCCGCCGCGCCCACGGCGTGCTGCCCGACTACAAGATGGTGGACACCTGCGCGGCCGAGTTCGAGGCGCGCACGCCCTACTACTACACCACCTACGAACCGCACTTCGGCGGAACCACGAATTCCACGAATGACACGAAAGACGACGTTCGTGCAATTCGTGAAATTCGTGGTTCGTCCGGCGGCAAGAAGAAGGTCTTGGTCCTCGGCTCGGGACCCATCCGCATCGGCCAAGGCATCGAGTTCGACTACTGCTGCGTCCACGCGGCGTGGGCCATCAAGGAGGAGGGCATGGAGGCGCTGCTCCTCAACAACAACCCGGAGACGGTCTCCACCGACTTCGACACCTCCGACCGCCTCTACTTCGAGCCGCTGACGCTGGAGGACGTCATGCACTGCATCGAGCGCGAGCGCCCCGACGGCGTCCTGG
>JAIVGU010000077.1 GCA_020201445.1 Halobacteriales archaeon | reverse complement strand
GGTTGGGGTCAGTGGAGAGCCCTTCCATGGAGATGTTTCCCGAAGCCAAGAAGGTCTTGCCGCCTGCGTCTGGGCAAGGACCCGTCGGGCAGGTTCCACCCAGGACGGCTTCGGGCAGGCGCAGCTTTCCTTCAAGCTCCAGCCCCACCAGAGGTCCGCCGGCGGCACCCGCCAAGGCCAACCCTTGACCTTTGAGGCTCCCGCTGCTGCCCGTGAGCTCGATGTAGGAGTAGAGACCGAACGCGATGCGGCCGAACTGCGTCAGGGAGACCCCGCTCGGGCCTCCGGGGTCGACGCACGCAGTGGCACACTGCAGGGTGGCGTTGTGCCACACGAGTCGGTGTACGCCGACGGCATCAAGGGTGAAGGTGAATCCCTGAGGGCCTGCTGCCATGCCAGCGGCAACCTGACCCGGAGACAGGGGCTGGGAGTACCAAGCGGATGGAGGAATCTCGCGGTTGGGAAGACGGCGTTCCGCCCAGTCCGGGCCTGTGACGCCCTCAAGCGTCGCCTGGGCTTGGTCGGAGCGGAGGGTGATGTCCTCGGCCTCGAGATAGAGCGAGGACCAGGAATGCTCATCGAAGCGGAGCTGGCCGTCCAAGTCCTGCGTCAGGTCGCTGGAGCGATCCGGGACGGGGTAGGGGGTTTGGACGCGACTCAAAGGAGTGTCCTGCTCTTCCCAGACCTGGGTGTGGTTGGTGATTCGTCCAGGTGAGTCCAGCTCCAAATCGAAGCTGCTCCCCGAGGTTTGCCGGAAGACCAGGAGCGCCCACTGGAAGCCTGACCCGCGCACGTTCCCTTCGGCCTGCGCCGGGCCTGCAAACGTGGCATGCAGCGCAACGGCTCCGGCAGCAGGCCCGACCACCAGCAGGGCGATGGTAAGCGCCACGCCGCCGGAATGCAGTCTCACGGCTGCGGCTCCGGCTGCTGGCAGGCCTTGTCCAAGTAGTAGGTGAAGACGCCGGTCCCGTCGACCGAGGGTTGCCATTGGCTGTCGCCGGCGAACCGTCCGCCGTTCTGGGATGCCAGCAGCATGGGTGGCTGCATGGTTCCTTCCACTGGTCGGCTGGCATACGGTCCAGCGGCACCGGGGCCAGTCGCATCAATCTGCATCACGCCGATTCCGTTGCCGCGTGGCCAGAAGAACCGGTCGTGCCAAGGCTCATGGGCTTCGTAGCGCTGGTCGTCATGGATGGTGAGCGTCGAGGGTGGCTGGGTGGGCCCCCACTGCCAGGTGCGGTCCAGCAGAGGGCCCGTGGCTTGGTCGGACACCTGGAACGACGTGACGTGGATTGGAAGGCCAGCCATCGTGGTGTTCAGGTATCCGGCGATGTCTGGGTCGTCAATCCAGAGGGAGGAAATCACATAGAAGTTGGTGAAGACAGTCGCCGATGAGGTGCAGTTGGCCGGGTAGGCTGCGTTCGTGTGCGACTCCAAGAGCAGGTTCACGGGTCCCCTTTCGTAGGGGCCGATTGCGATGCGGTTGCAGTGGTATTCCTGCATGATGACCCGGGAAATCAGGTTGAGCGGGGAGCCCGGCTGCCAGCCCGGAGGGGGCTGGCCGGGGGCCATGCCTGCTGGGAAGTTGACCAAGACCAGCCACGAGGTGCAATTCGTTAACTGCAGCTCTTTTTGGAAGCGCGGATTCGTTTCGCTCGTGAAGGAATGGCTTGACGGTGAGGTTTCGGTCTGCTTGCCGCTGCAGCCTGCCAGCACGACGGCCAGTCCCGCCAGGAAGGACAGGCAGCCGAACCCAACCTTCAGGTCAACACCCGCCTTTCTCATGCAAACTCAAATCCATCTGCAAATGCAGTGCTGGAATCATGGCGAGGCTCATGCGCTCCACTTCTAGATGCAATAAATAATTTCGGGAAACAAAGTCAGCAGGCCGCCTCGATGTTTCCATTTTGGTTTCTGCCGCTTTTGTACGACCAACCTTATTCCCTCCAGGCGTTTCCGATAGCTCCGTGAATGCTCACAAGGACGCAACGCGGAAGCCGCGCACCCAATCCGCGGAGGACCGCCGCCTCATGGCGGGGTTGGTGCAACTTGGGCTGGTGGAAAAACGTCGGCGTGCCGATGGAAGAACCGGATACTGGCCGACCTCTGCATCTGGCTCCCCCCCCGTCCTTGATTCCGAGCTTCTCTGTCTCCCATCCAGCGGCCGCACGGCCGGGAGGGGAAGGACACGCAGCCGTGCGCTGCACCTTGGAGGAAGAAAATGATTCGACAAACTGAAAGAACGAAGGCAAGCCCGCGGACTCCGAAGCGCAGTTCCGTCATCGTGCTTGGTGCAATGCTGCTTGCAGCCTTGCCTTTCGCACACGCCGACCCAACCCCGTCCACCGAGTTCCAAGGGTGAACCACCATGACACCACGACCCGAAGCCGACAATCGACCCGCGCACTTCGCGCTCATCGCCTGCGCCACCGCGTTCCTGCTGCTCGCATCCATCCCACTCGAAGCCGCCGCTTCCGGCGAAGGCGCGATGGGGACGGCGGGCAAGCTCGTCCGCGACGGCAAGTGCGTCAACCGCCCCAAGACGCCGGAGAGCTTCGCCATCTACGGATGGCTGGAGAGGCCCATGGCGACCATCCTGAAGCCACACATCGACCCGGAGCATCCCTGCGTCGGCCTTTGCCGTGAGATGACGCCGGACTCCGGCTGCTCCGACTGGCTGAAGGACTGCCCCTCGGGGGAGTATGGGGCGGACCCGGTATGCCGGGGCCGTCCCCCTGCGTGCGAGCCGGGCGAGAACGGCGTGCCTCCCGCGTGCGTCGGCCCTCTGGGCCATTGCGGCTCGGGGGAGGTGGGCGTCCCTCCGGCGTGCGTGCCTCCGCCCGGCCAATGTCCGCAAGGCAAGGTCGGCGTGCCGCCCGCGTGCGTGCCCAACCCCGGCGCTTGCGACCCGGACCAGACAGGTGCGCCGCCAGCTTGCGTCCAGAAGCCCGGCCCCTGCTCCTACGGGTATCTGGGCTATTCCCCAGCGTGCGTGCTGGGTCCGCCCACCTGCGCGAGCGGCAGGGTGGGAGTCCCGCCCGCGTGCATCAGCCCTCCGCCGATGGGTTGCCCCGACGGACAGGTCGGCGGGGCCGGAGTCTGCGTGTCCCCGGCGCTCTGTCCCATCGGCACGGTCGGCGTGCCGCCCAACTGCTTTGGCGTGCCCATCATCATCCCCCGGCTCTGCGAGCCGCCCTTGACGGGCGTGTGGCCCGCGTGCGTGGACCTGACAGGCTACGGGTGCCCGGCGGGTGAAGTCGGCGTGCCCGAAGGCTGCGGCTCCTGCTCCGTGTCGGAGTGCGCCATGAGAATCCTGTTCGACGACAACAGCGTCATCGACACGGGAATCCCGACGCCCATCCCCTTGCCTTCGGACACCCAATCGGGAGGCGGCGGGCCCAACGAGTGGTGCAGCGGCGACGACGCCGACTATCAGGACACCTTCTGCGAGAAGGCGTTCCCCTGGCACAAACTCAAGGCCATCGGCTACTTCTACAACGACCACACCCGTGGAGCCAACCATGTCTCCGCCAACGACGGAGAGGGCGGCGTCTGGTGGTATGAGGATTGGATTGACGGTCGCGTGAGCAAGGCTTGCACCGACAGCGGCGGCAAGCATTGGGCAGGCCAACGCGTTTCAGCGGGATTGTCGGAGGACTACTACGTCCAGCCGGATTATGGAATCCCGGATTGCCGCACCGGCCCCGCCCGTGGCGGCTGGGGCGGCGGCGTCTGGTTCAAGTGAGCTGCAAGGGTGCGCCCGCCATGAACCGGACCGCCACCTTCCTTCTCCCCCTCATCCTTCTTTCCATCCTTGCGCTCGCTGCGTTGCTTTCGGGGTCCCGCGACCAGGGCTTGCCGCCCCGGTTCGCGCCTCCGGCGCTCGCCTTCCTCCACCGCTTCGACAATGCGGACGACCCCGGCTCCACGTTCCTGTCTGTCGGGTTCCGGCTTGACTCGGAATCGCGGTTCGAGGTCGCCTTCAACGAATCGGCCACTTGGACGGATTCCAACGTCTACTGGATTCAGGACGAATTGCTGACCTTCGCCCAAGGGCGGGTCGCGCCGGGCAACTTCGAGGCATCCGAGGCGGACACGACCTGCGACGCAAGCACCGCCCATGGGAGCCTCGGGGAGTGCCGCCGGACGACGCTTGAGCAAGGTGGCCCTGGCCGTTTCGGCTCGACGCTGCGCCCCGGAACCTACGTCGCGCAGGTCATGGCCTTCGGCGCAGACCGCGCACGGATTTCGCTCACCCTGTCCTTCGCCGCCGACGCGACAATCCTGTGGAGGCAGACCGGCGGGACACGACTCCTTGCGATGGAGCCGGTGGACGATGCATCGCCCCAGCTCCAAGCCGCGTCCACCGAAATCGGGACGCCCTTCTTCGCCCGCTTCCGCACGGGGGGCAGCAACGGAGCCGCCTTCCGCCTCAATGCGACCCGCGAAGGCGAAGGGCCGCCTCTTACCTTCGTGTCCTCGGCCCCCCGCGCATCCTCACAGCCGGACCATTACCTCCGCCCGGTGTGGCTGAACCTCGAACAGAACGAAACCATGTATGGACCCGCCTTCGCAGGAGCAAAGG
>JAIVGU010000261.1 GCA_020201445.1 Halobacteriales archaeon | reverse complement strand
TATCTGGCGGCGACCATGATTGGCAACGCGCTCCCGACGCGCCTCATTAGCCGGCTTGCAAACCCTCTTGTAACCCATATCCAGAATGCGCAGCGTGCCTGACCCCTTCGGCCCTGCCGTGCGCAGCCGCATCATGTCGCGGGTGCGCGGCCGCGATACCGGACCTGAACGCGCGGTCCGAGCCCGGGTGTGGGCGGCGGGGCTCCGATATCGGACGCACGACAGAAGCGTCCCTGGCCGGCCCGACATCAGCCACAAAGGGAAACGGGTGGCGGTCTTCCTGGACGGCTGTTTCTGGCACGGATGCCCCAAGCACTACGCGCGACCAGCGAGCCGGCAGGCATTTTGGGATGCCAAACTGGCGGCGAACCGCGGCCGGCGCCAAGTCGTGCTGAAGGAACTGCGGAACGGGGGGTGGCGCGTCGTCCAGATTTGGGAGTGCGACATCGCGCGGAGCCCCGGTCGTGCCGCGGCCAGGGTGACGGTTGCACTCGGCAGGGCGACGCCCGAGAATGAAGTCTAGACCTGCGTCGACAAGGCCTGCAGGAGTTCGGGAGAAAGCGAGGCGTGCTTCCGCTGTTGTCTCAGGCTGATTTTTCCCTGGCTTCTTTCCGCGCCTCGGTTCCCCGGTACACGCTGCCTGTCCGCTTGACCTCACGGATCTCTGCGAGGTCGCTGGCGAGCGCAGCGGACTCCGGCGACTGCGCGTCGCCGGAAACGATTCCTGCGAACGGGGCGTAGTGGCTCCGCGCCTCGGCAAACAGTTCGCCCCAAGTCAGCAGGGTAAGGTCGCGGCGCGCCTTCAGTTCCTCCATCTTCTGAGGGCTGAGGTCCAGGGTGCCCCCGTGGACGAGGACCGCCTTCACGGGTTTCGCAAGCCCCTTGGCGAGGCGCTCTTGGTAACGGTCCAACCGTTCAACCTCGGTGTAGGCTACGGCGTGCCCGGGCGCCTTAATCTCGATGACGACGAGCAGCGATTCACTCTCCAACGCCAAGAAATCGTAGCGTTCCAACGGGTTGCCGCCGTCATCCTTGGACGCCCATTCCTTGAGCGTCTTGGAGACCGATTTCTCCTCCCGGATGACGGTCCAGCGGGGCCGCAGGAGCCAAGGGAACCGAGCAAGGAGATCGTGCATATTGGAAATCCCGACCGCGGGGGCCGTCTCGGGGGCGCCTTCGAGAATCATGGCCCGGAACTTGTCGATGATGAACAGGCGACCCTCCATGATTTCGTGCATGGCTCGACCCTCGATGACGGACCACTGGTCTAGGGCCGTGAGGATGGTTTCGAGTTGGGCCGGGTCTTCCTTGACGGCCTCTTCCAGTTCGCCGATGACATCGTGGAAGTGACGGTACTCGAAGGCCTGCAGGACCCGGTCGGCCAGCCCGCGCGTGCTATCGTCGACCCGTTCTCGGTTCTGTCCAAGCAGGATGAGGAATTGGGTCGCCCGCTTCCTGGACGAGTCGTCCAACCGGTCGAGCCGCCCCTTGAAGTCGGCGTCTTCCAGCAGGGCGTTGTGAAGGTCTTCGCCCATTTTTTTAGCGCAGTCGGCGAGGCACTTGCGCGCGAGCTTCTCTCCCCAGGCCTTGAGGGCCTTGACGGATTCGTCGTCCCAGTCGACCTCCTGGCGGTCGGTGGAGATGACGTCGTCAGCGTCGATGCTCTTGTCCAGGTAGTCGGCTTCGATGTCGCCGACGACGTAGCGCGTGCTGTGCTGGCCGGTTGCGGTTCCCTCGACATCGAAGAAGTAGGGCGGCGATTGCGCGGTCCGGCCGCGGACCATAATCGTGAAGCCGCGTTGTTCGCGCGCCCCGATCGAGGATTCTGCGAAGCCATACCAGTAGCGCACAGTGTTCCCGTCTTCCAGGGTTTCCTCAACCATGCCTTGTGGAGGGTGGCGGAGGCGGAGCGTTGGGGTCGGGTCTTCCAGCGGGGTGCCGTTGACAGTGATTTCCATCTGGCCGCGCACGCGCCGGCTGAAGCGGCGCGCGAGGCTCTGCCGGAGGCGTTCCTTGTCGAGCGGCGTCTTGTGTTTCAGGCCCGAGAGGACGACCCGCGTTCCGGAGGGGGTTGATTCGCCCTTCGCGTCGCCAAGCGTGCCGGTGAAGGAGAAATCCTTGGCTTCGTTGTCGCCGGCTTCGAGTGAGGCGCCGTCGATCTCGAAGGTAACGCTTTGGCCGCCCGTCCATGTGCGGACCCTCACGCGCTTTGCCAGACCGAAGCCGGCGAGCTTGCCGATTCCCTTGCGGCCCATGATGGGCCTGGGCGCCGTGGAGGCTTGGTCGCCTTGGTCCGGGTCTGCCGGGGCTTCGTCGCCAGCGGGCACTTCTTCGTCCGCATCGGCATCGTCGATGAAGTCCTCCAGGACCGCATCGACCGTGTCCTTGCCGCCCTTGCGCCTGTTTCGCGCCACCACGAGGTAGTCGTCCTGGACCTGGTCGGGTGTCATCCCGTGGCCGTTGTCCTCAATCACAATCTCCGACTTGGCGGCGCTGTAGGCGGTCTCCGGGATGAAGATTCGCACCTTGCGGGCGCCAGCGTCCCAGCTGTTGGCGACGAGTTCCGCGATGGCGGCCTCTCGTCTCTTGTACATCTGGGTGCCGAGGTGGGTAAGGGTCCGTCCAAGGACCTTGATGGTGTAGATCCGCTGCATCGGTGCGGGACGCGCGTCTGTCGGGGCAAGGGCGCGCTGTTCCACATCAGTGGGAGCGCGATCCCTGTTAATGTGCTTTCCACAGGCGAGTGAAACGGCGCCCTTTGGCATGTCAGGTTGCCTTGCTTTTTCGTGCCGTCTCCAGGATGGTTTGGATGTACGTTGCCTTGTCCTCGTGCTGGAAGAGGACGTGATGTTTGGCGAACTCGGCGCGCGTGGTTGAGTGGCCCGCGAGCTTGGCGAAGGGCGTCACGGACACGATGAAGGAGTCGAACGTGACGTCGTGGCCTGCGAACTGGCTTTCCAGTTCCTTGACCTTGGCGTGGAATTGAACCTTCGGGTGGTCGACGTCCATGCGGGCGATGCCCTTGGGGTCGACGAAGATGACGTGCTGGGTGTTGCCGATGACGAGCCAGAGGATGAAGTCCGGGTAGAAGTTGCCTGCCTCGAAGAACCCGATGCCCTTGCCGCGGCTGAGGTTGCGCAGCAGGTAAAGCTCGGCGTCCTTGAAGTACGCCGGGTTGGCGTCGTGGAAATCGCGCAGGTCGAGGACGAAGTCCCGCTCGCCGACGTTGAGTTCCACCGGGGAGACTGTGATGTTGCCTTTGGCGAGGTGGATCAGGGGGCGGTAGAGGTGGCGGCCGAACATGATGGCGCGCATGTTTCCGAACTCAAAGTCGGTCATGGCGCCCTTGTCGACGAGTTTCTTGAGCTCCTTCAGCTTGGTGACGAGTTCGGTCTTGGATGCCTCGATGAGGAACGTGTAAGTGACATTGATGTTCGGGTCGCCTTCGGCGAAGGGTTCCAGGCGTAGGCTCTTGCGTTCCCATTGGTCGCGGCGGACCTTGTAATAGCGGTCCACGTAGCGTTTTAGGAGGGCGGTGGCAAGTTCCTGGATGGCGTCGGCGTCCCGCATGGCGGCCAGGCGCAGCGCGTTGGCTGGCGCCTTGAGGGTGTACCACGAGGAGTCCTCCAAGATGGGCTGGAGTGCGGCCGGATCGATGGTGAGCTTGTGGTGGCCGCGTTCCGTCTTGTAGTCGTTGAGCGCCCAGTGCAGGGCCTGCCAGTCGATGAACGCGGTGTCGTTCGGTGTGAAACGGACTTCGTTGGCCGTGGCGTCGATGCCGCCGAGCCCAGCGCTTGCGAGGCTCTGCACCCTGGGATACCAGTCGAGGCGGACGCTGAGGGCCGCGCGCAGGTCAGCGGTGGGCGGTTTGAGGGCGAAGGGCTCGACATCACGCCCGAAGTCGATCTTGTCGTCGAGAGTCACCGTCTTGAGCTTGGCAAAGTCGAGGTTGCGAATCGTCGGGATGACGAACTCGACCGGTTCGGCTTCGACGGGGACGCCTTCCTCCTCCAGGTACGCCTTGAACTGCGTCATGTAGTCGGCCTTTACGCCGAAGATGCTGAGGGTCTCGAGTAGTGACAGGTGGGCGGGCCGGTCACCGTCCCCACGAACGTGAGAGCTGCGTTTGAGGCCTCCGTTGAATCCGCGGAGGCGCACACCGCGCCCGAAGAGCTGGATGATTTCGGGGCCTTCGCTCCTACCGATGTTCATCAGGCCGAGGGCGCTGACGCGGAAGCTGTTCCAGCCTTGCGTGAACTTCTTGGAGCCGATGAGGAGCTGGATCGTTGAATCGGGGCGTTTGATCTTGTCGAAGAGCCCCTCCGCGAACTGGCGGTCGGAGACCGCCAAGGCGTCGGCGTGTTGTTCGCAGAGAGTGCGAAGCGCCGGGGCGTACGGGCCTTGCTGGCGGTTGCGTCGTGGCAGAAGTCAGCGAGGAACAGGAGAATGTCCAGGACGTCGGAGACCTTGCGCTTGCTTTCGGTCCGGACAGCGCTGACGCTGCCGCCGACGAAGACAAGAAGCGGGCGCTCGATGCGGTAAGGCCGCACGGCTTCCCGGTTGTCGTCGAAGAGGCGCAGCTGTTCATAGAAGGTAAGGAGGCAGGCGGTGAGGTACGTCTTGCGGACCTCTTCCGTGACGTCGCCGGCGAGGTTGAGGATCCAGTAGTTCTTCCCGTATCCGTCGCCGTAGAAGTAGCGGTAGGAGTAGTCCAAGAGGACCGCCTTTGCGTAGCGGTCTTGGAGGTTCTTGCGCTTGCTGGCCTTCATGGCCTGGCCGAACGTGGCGGAGTACTCGAAGGAGAAGCCGTCGAGGCACAGTCGGTCACGCTTGTCCATCCAGTCGTCGCCTGAGGCGCCGGTGTGGCCTTCGTCGACGAGGACCAGGTTGTTGGCCTCGAAGGACTCGATGGCGACCGTCTTCTCGCCCTCTTCCTCGTCCAGTTTGTGGATGTCGATGACCTCCACGATGGGCGTGTCGCCAAGGTTGGGCAGGCGCGCCTGGTTGTCCTTGCGGAAGAGTTCCGCTCGGGTGAATCCCGATTCGTGCAGGTCGCCCAGGTGTTGGTTGGAAAGTCCTTCGTTGGGCGTGAGCAGAATGACGCGGTTCACTTCGCCGCTGCGGCCGTGGGCGGCCAGGTAGTGGTGGTACTGAAGAATATTGACGTGCATGAGCAGCGTCTTGCCGGCGCCTGTCGCCATCCAAAGGCAGACCTTGTTCAGGTCGCTCGGGACGAAGCCTGGCAACTGGTCGTCACCGTCCTTGCCCTTGTTGAAGGCGTCTAGAGTGGTGTTGATGTCTGCCACGAATTGCTTAGGGTCGCGGAAGAGCCTGTCCAGATAGATTTCTGTGAAGAGAAGG
>JAIVGU010000076.1 GCA_020201445.1 Halobacteriales archaeon | reverse complement strand
GCCCTGCTCACCGTGACCCTCGCCCTCGCCGGCTGCGCGACGGACGACGGCGCCTCCTCCACAACCTCCAAGGCCACCTCCAGCGGCACGGGCAAGGTGACCAGCACCGGCAGCCCCCCGGCCGCCACGGGCACGCAGCACCCCAATGCGGCACCCGCCGCGACGCTCACGGCCCGCAACACGCGGGGCCCGGCGCCGCTCAACGTCACCTTCGTGGCGAACGCGACCGACGCCGACCGCGACCCCCTGACCTACAGCCTGGCCTTCGGCGACGGCTCCGCGCCGCTCACCGGCAGCGCCTTCCCGCTCAACGTCACCCACCCGTATACCCAGGCCGGCAACTTCACCGTCCGCCTCACCGTCCGCGACGGCGCGCACCAGGTGAACGTCACGGTCCTGGTGCAGGCCAGCAACGCCACCGCCGCCGGCCCCGCCGGCTTCGTCCCGGTCACCCTCTCCGGCACCGCGGCCCTCCCGTGCGAGCCCTGCGTCGCCGTCGGCTTGGGGGAGCTGCCCGTGGAGGGGTGCGCCTCCTGGCTGGCGCAGGAGAGCGGCGGCGACTGCGTGTTCTTCCCGCTCCCCGCCAGCGCCGTGGGCCAACCCTGGAGCGCCAAGTCCGTCGGCACGGCCGGCGACAACGATGTCGCGGTCATGTTCTACGACGCGTGCGATGCGGCCGCCTCCCGCCTCGCCTGGATCGACAACGGGGGCGGCGACGAGAGCGGCGAGGTTCCCACCGGCGCCGCTTGCGTGGCGCTGTACGAGAACCTGGACGTGCAGAGTGCCCTCAGCATCGCCGTGGGTTGAGGCGGCGGCTTCAACGTTCCCACTTTGGCGAGTTGCTTGCCGCGGCGGCGGCTCCGGGCACACTCTTTTTCTACCCGGACGCCCACCGTCGGCCCATGAAGGGACTCCTCACCATCGCCCTGGTGGCAGCCTTCGTTCTCGCCGGCTGCGCTGGCAAGGGCGACACCACCAGCACCACCGGCAAGGCCAGCAGCTCGACCACCGGAGCGAAGACCACCACCTCCGCCGGCACCACGGGCGGCGCCACCACGACGGGGAGCACCACCTCCTCGACGACCACCACCTCGTCGGGCCCGCCCCAGGAGAAGACCCACGCCGCCACGCTGACCGCCAACGTCCGCAACGGCACCGTGCCCCTCAACGTCACCTTCACCCTGTCGGCGACCAACACCGACGCCCAGACGACCTGGACCATCGCCTTCGGGGACAACTCCAGCCGCAACGGCACGGCCCTCCCCGGCTCGGCCACCCACCGCTACAACGCGACCGGCACCAAGACGGCCCAGGCCACCGTGCGGTTCGGCGATGGCAAGACCGCCACCAGCAGCCTCTCCATCGCCGTCCTCCCCGCGGCGGCCACGAACGTCACCCTGCTCAACCTGACCTTCAGCGACACCATCCCGATTCCGAAGCCGGTCGGTACAGGGACCATCTGCGGAGCTCCCGGCATCGACCAGGATGGCTGCACCGCGAACCAAGTTGCGACCCTGAACGACAACGGTGCCAACGGGACGTTCTTTGTCTGGTACGATGTCAGCGTCCCAGCAGGCGCCGTGTCTTTGTTCGTGGAGGGCGGCTCACAAGAGGCACAGGACTGCACCGCTGTGTGCGTGCCGGACTTCAACTTGTACGTCTACGCCCCCGATGGGGCCGCCACGGCGGTTGCGACCGACGCCGCATGGGAAAGCGCTGTCGTGGAGACGCCCGCCACTGGCACCTGGAGCGTCGCTGTCGTCTACGTCGCTGGCCCCCCGAACGGCGAGGCGACGACCCACATCGTCGTCCGCTAGGGACTTCCCCGAGCGTTTTCCGCTTCGGCAAGCCTTTTCCCCTCCCCCTTCCCTGGGCACGCCATGCGTGGTTGGCTTGCCATCGGCCTGGTCCTCGTCCTGCTCCTCTCCGGGTGCACCCAGAAGAGCGACCCATCCTCCTCCACGACGGGGGCCACCTCCACCCCGGCGGCCAGCGCGAACCACGCCCCCACCGCGACCCTCGCGGCGAAGGCGGGCAACGGCACCGCCTCGCTCAACGCGACCTTTGCGCTGGGCGGCTCCGACCCCGACGGCGACGCGCTGCACTGGTCGCTCTCCTTCGGCGACAACTCCTCCAGCGCGCAGGGCGACGCGCTGCCCGCCAACGCCACGCACGCCTACGCCAAGGCCGGCACCTACAACGTCACCCTCCTGGTCAGCGACGGCCGCGAGAGCACGACTCAGACGGCCAGCGTCAATGTCACCGCGCCCGGCGCCCCCCTGGAGGAGGCGGGCTTCCTCCCCGTCAACGAGACGAAGGCCTGGCTGGTCTCCTACGCCGGCGCCTTCGAATACGCGGCCGGCTGCAAGGCGGACGGCGAGGACTGCGCCTACTTCGACCTTGCCGCCGGCGCCCCGGGGCGGACCTTCACGATGACCTTCACCGCCACCGCCCCCGCTGCGGTCTACTTCATCGACTACTACAACGGGGACCACTACATCGACAGCTTCATCGGCGAGCCGGGCGCCACCAGCATCACGGGCGAGGTCCCGGCGGACACGACCCAGTTCCGCGCCTACGCCACCGGCGGCGCCGACTTCACGGCCCACCTCGTCATCGAGTAGGCCCGCAGCCTCGGCCGCTTCGACAAGCCTTTTCCACTGGCATGTTCCTGCTTTGGCTATGCGTGGTTGGCTAGCCATCGGCTTGGTCCTTGTCCTGCTGCTCTCCGGGTGCGCCCAGAAGAGCCCCTCCTCGGCCTCCTCGTCCAACCCTGGCTCTTCCTCGGCGCTGCCCACCGCCCCGCCGCGCTCCGGCGCGACCGCCACCTCGGCGCCAACGGCCCCTCATCCAGCGGCCAACGCGACGAACCATGTTCCCACCGCGGCCATTGCGGCGAAGACCGGCAACGGCACCGCCGCGTTGAACGTGACCTTCACCCTGTCGGGCCACGACGCGGACGGCGACGCCCTCAACTGGACGCTGACGTACGGCGACGGCAACCGCACCGCCGGCTCCGCGCTGCCCGCCAACGCGACCCACGCCTACGGCGCGGGCGGCCTCTACAACGTGACCCTCACGGTGACGGACGGCCGGAACGCCACCGTCGCCACCGTGCGCCTCAACCTCACCGCCGCCAGCCACGGGCCGCCCCAGGTGGCCTCCGGCGCGTGGCCCCTCGGCGCCGACGGCTGCCTCTCCCCCACCCACCTGCCCAGCCAGGACGGCATCCAGTACCTCGCGATCGACGTCGAGCCGCGCACCATCGGCCTGCCTTGGACCGCCACGGTGGAGGCGACCATCCCCGCCCTGTTCTACGGCCTCGGGTTCCAGGACGCGGCCGGGGACGACATCGCCGACAGCGGCGCCTTCGGCACGGAGGCCACCCTGTCCGGCACGGTCCCCGCCGGCGCCGTGACCGCCCTGCTCTTCACCTGCGGCGGCGCCGACATGGCAGGCACCTACACGGCCGGCTAGGTGCGCGTCCCGCCGCACCGACTCCCTTCCCCTTTTATCCTGCCTCCTGGTGGGCGACCCATGAACCCCATTGCGCAGGCCCTCCTGGACTGCGGGGCGGTGCGCTTCGGTGACTTCACGCTGACCTCGGGCGCCAGGTCGCGCTACTACGTCGACGTCAAGGCGGCGATGACCGACCCGGCCACGCTGCGCAAGGTCGCCAAGGGCATGGCCGACGCCGCGCGCCGCACAGGCCCCTGGGACGCCGTGGCCGGCATGGAGCTGGGCGCGGTCCCGCTCGCCACCGCCGTGAGCCTGGAGTCGGACCTGCCGCTGCTCATCGTCCGCAAGGGCGAGCGCAGGCACGGCACCGGCAAGCGCATCGAGGGCAGCGACCCCAAGGGCAAGCGGGTGTTCCTGGTCGAGGACGTCACCACCTCGGGCGGCTCCACGGTCGAGGCCGCCAAGGTCCTGCGCGAGGCGGGTGCCACCGTCGAGCACGCCTGCGTCGTCGTCGACCGCGAGTCCGGCGCCCCCGCGGCCTTGGCCGCCCTCGGCATCACGCTCCACCCGCTTGCCACCGTGTCCGAGCTGCTCCAGACGCCCGAGGCCCGCCGCGTCCTGGGGGTCGCCTGAGATGGGCGCAGGAGAGCCGTGGGACCTCTACGTCAACCCCAAGAAGAAGGACGCCACGAGGGAGAAGGAGCCTGCCGCGCCCCCCGCGCCGGACGGCACCGAGCTGACGGTCAACCCCAAGAAGCCCAAGGCCCCGGCAGAACCCTTGGAGCCGCAGGCGGCCGGCGGTGCGGTGGAGATGCCGGTCAGCCCACGACCCAAGGTGCCCGGCCCGACGAGCGAGAATCCCAAGGGCGGCGGCCCCGACCCGGACGCCGAGTTCCGCCGCCAGAGGCCGCGCGGCGCCGAGGAGGACGCCGAGGTGTGGGACGCCCGGGTCGGCTGGACCACCCCGAGCGGCCGCAAGGAGGGCCTCGCCCCCGGCGCCGACGGCAAAATCGACACCACCCCCGATGCGCCCGTCTCCCCCGAGGTCGAGAAGGCGATGCGGGGCAGCGTCGAGAGCGACGACGACACCGAGGTCATCACCGCCCCCAAGCGCGTCCTGCCGCCCGACACCCGCCCCCGCAACGCCACCTCCAT
>JAIVGU010000075.1 GCA_020201445.1 Halobacteriales archaeon | reverse complement strand
CGGGGGGGCCCGTGCCCCGCATCGGCCTCGTGCAGTGCGACTTCAACCACAGCATCACCACCGCGATGGCGCTCGCGGCGCACCAGGAGGCCCGCCGGCTCGGCGCGCCGCTGGCCCACCACCTCCACGTCCCCGGCGTGTTCGACGCCCCGCTGGCCGCCAAGACGCTGCTGGAGCGCGGCGACGTCGACGCCGTGGTGGTCGTCGGCTGCGTCATCCAGGGCGAGACCGGCCACGACGAGGTCATCACCCACGCCGCGGCGCAGACCCTGCTCGCGCTGGCGTGCAACTCCGGCAAGCCGGTGGGGCTGGGCGTCACCGGGCCGCGCATGACCAAGGCGCAGGCCGAGGCGCGCGTCTCGGCGGCTGCGTTCGCCGTGGCGAGCGTCGTGGCGCAGCACCGGCTGCTGAAGACAGTCTAGCCGTGCAGCGGCCAGCTTCCACCTTCCACGACGACGGAGCCAGAGGCGCGGCCAATCCGCTGCCGACCGCTGCTCCAACGTGAGCGGCACGCAGTCTGGCGCCTCGTCCCCGCGTGCTGGCGGGGAGCGCGCCCGTGCGCCGGCTTGGCGGCCTTCCTGGCGGCCGTCGGCATCGTGGCGGCGGTCCGGCTGCGGCTCGGCCGCCAGGAGGCTCCCCCGCTCGTTTCGCTGGTTTTTCCCTGGTTTTTTGCGTGCGGACGCGCCTCTGGCGCCCCTAATTGTTCCCACTTTGGCTAGATGGTTTCCGAAAACAATCGGCAATCTACACGACTTAAGTAGTCCACAATTTGGTCATCCGTTGCCATGAAGTCCATCCTGCTCCTCGCCAGCCTTGCCATCGCTCTCGCCCCGCTTGCCGCCGCGGGCTCCTTCACCGACCCCGAAATCACCGACCTCAAGGGAGACGGAGGCACCGGAACCCTCGACATCCTCTCCGTGTGGATCGACCCCTCCGATGCCAACAACCTAGTCCTCCACGCCACCTTCGCCGATGCGCCGCCCGCCCTGCCGCCCGTGCAGGGCAACACGGCCGGCACCGACGCGTGCCCCGACCCGGGGACCTGCGTCTACGCCAGCCTCACCTACGTCTTCTCCTTCCGCGTCCTCGACCCGCGGCCTCCTCGTCGTCGACGGCAGCGCCGCCGCCAGCCTCAACGGCACGGAGCTGACCCTGCGCATCCCGCGCACCAGCCCCTTCGTCAACCTTCCCCGCGGCGCGACTCCCGGCGCCTACCGCGTCGACCACCTCGCCGTCTACAGCCTGCCCGAGCTCTGCTTCCCCAAGCAGGAGGTCCCGAGCCAGGGCACCTACACCTGCGCCCCGCTGGCCAAGCCCATCGCGCCCACCGCCACCACCCCGCCCAGCACCGAGGCGCACTGGGACAACGCCCCCGACGCCGGCTTTGGCCGCGTCTTCACCTTCCCGTCGCCGCCCACCCCCGGCGGGACCCAGACGCAGACGGTGGCCACGGTGACGCAGACGCGCACCCAGACGGTGACGCAGACGCAGACCTTCACCTACACGTACACCTACACCCAGAACGGGCAGACGTACACCTACACCCAGACCGTGCCGCCGCCGGCCGGCCAGACCACCGCCCCCCCGACCACCGCGGCCAACCCCGCCACCGGGGCGCCGCCCGCCACCGCCAAGAAGAGCCCGGCCCCCGAGGTCATCCTCGTCCTGGCCGGCGTGGCCGGGCTGCTCGCGGTCCGCCGCCGGCTCAGCGCGTGAAGGCGCGCACCGTCAGCCGCTCGAAGAAGTGCGACTCCTCCAGCAGGACGCCGCAGCGGTAGCCCACGCCGGCCAGCTCGCGCTCCAGCGGCCCCGGGTCGCTGAGGGACGAGTGGACGACCAGGAGCGTTCCCGGCAGCGGGCGCAGCGCCCCGACCTGGCGCGCGAAGCGCAGCACCGTGGCGTTGCCGTCCGGCCCGCCGTCGAAGGCGAGGTTGAGCGGCCCCGGGACGTACTCCGCCGGCGTGGTGGGGAGGTAGGGCGGGTTGAACGCCACCACGTCGAACGGGCCCGCCACGCCGCCCAGCAGGTCGGTCTGGACGGCGCGCACCGCGAGGCCGTTCTGCCGCGCGTTGTGCTGCAGCAGCCCGACCGCGTGCGGGTTGAGGTCGGTGGCCACCACCTCCGCCCCGCAGCGCGCCGCCACCAGGCTCACCAGGCCCGCGCCGCAGCCGACCTCGAGGAACCTCTGGCCCGGCCGGAGCGTCTGGTGGACCGCCCTGGCGAGCAGGAAGGTGTCCTCGGCGGGGCGGTAGACCTCGTCGTGCAGCGCGAGGAAGTAGCGCTGGCCGTCCGGCCCCTCCCACTCCATCCTAGCGCCCCCGGCCAAGTCCGGGCCGAAGCGTGCGCCCAAAGGTCGGCAGCCGGGTCGGCTGCGGGCCAGGCAAGGCGAGCGTGCTCACTCCTCCCGCAGGCGGCGCGCCAGCTCGGCGAAGACGGCTGGCTCGACCTGCTCGGGGCGCTCGCCGGCCAGCCCCATCCCCTCCAGGACCGCCCCGGCGCGGGCGACCGGGATGCCGAGGCCGGCGACGGCGGCCGGCACGGTGTTGCGCATCTGCTTCCGGCGCTGCTGGAAACTCCCGTCGACGGCGGCGCGCCACACCTCCTCGTCCGTGACCTCGAACGGCGGCGTTGCGTGCGGCCACAGCCGGAGGACGACCGAGTCCACCTGCGGCGGCGGGTCGAAGCAGCCCGGCGCGACGTCGCGCACCTTCCCGGCGTGGACCCAGCGCGCGGCGTGCACCGACAGGCGGCCATACGCCCCGTCGCCGGCCCTGGCGAGCAGGCGCGCGCCGAACTCGGCCTGGTACATCAGGACCGCCAGCCCCCAGCGGGTCGCCGGGTCGCGCAGCAGGTCCAGGAACGCCACCGTGATGGGGCCGGAGATGAGGTAGGGGAGGTTGGCCACGATGCGGTCAAACCTGCCGAGTGCCGCGAGGTCCACCTGCACCGCGTCCCCCTCGACGACCTCGACGTTGGGCCAGCGGCCGTGCAGCGCCTCCGCGAGCCGGCGGTCGGCCTCGATGGCGACGACCTTGCCCTGCGCGCCGACCGCCGCCGCAAGCAGCGCCGTCAGGTTGCCGGGGCCCGGGCCAATCTCAAGGACACGCTGCCCCGGCGCCAGCTCCGCGGCGGCCACGACGTCCGCCAGCACCTGCTGGTCGCGCAGGAAGTGCTGCCCCAGGTCCTTGCGCTGGCGGTGGCCAGCCGGGACGCCCGCCATGGGGTTGCGGAAGCCGCGGCGGTCGGTGCCCCCCTCCTGCCGGTGGGGCCGGTCGCGGCGGAAGGGGTCGGGGGCCTGCAAGCACGCTGGGCAGGCGCCGGCCGGATTTCAAGCGGACCGGTCCGGCAGCGCCTGCCAGCCGACGTACTCCTGCTCCTCCGCCGTGCCGAAGCGCTGCCCGTCCCAGTCCCGCCGCTCCACCCGCAGGCGGCCCGGCGCTGCGTGCAGGAGGTTGTAGCTGTTCGGCTCGCCGCGCACCCGCACGCTCGTCGCGGTGCCCGCGCCTACCAGCACCACGCGGTGCGGGCCGTCCACGGCGTGGGCACGCGACTCGGAGCGGCCGGCGATGTGGTGGTGCCCGGTGAGAACGATGTCCACGCCGGCCTCCTCCATCGCCAGCAGCGCCGGCTGCCAGCCCCGCACCAGCGAGTGCCCGCGCCCGCCCGCGGGGGGCGAGAACGGGTGGTGCGCGACCACGATGCGCAGCCGGCCGCCCTGCTGCGCGGACCAGTGCCGCACCGCCGCGACCTGGAGGGGCGTGACGCGGCCACCCTTCCACACCAGGTGCCACGCCGTGTTCAGGCCGAGTGCCGCGACCTGCCCGTCCGCATGCTTGGGCAACGGCTCCGGCGCGATGGCCGCCCGGAAGCGGTGCAGCGGCCACCCCAGGCGGCGCGCCACGTTGTGCAGGGGGATGTCGTGGTTGCCCGGCACCGCGAGCCAGGGCGCGGGCAACTGGTCGAGGAAGGCGCGGGCGGCCACGAACTCGGAGCGCCGGGCGCGCTGCGTCAGGTCGCCGCTCACGGCCACCAGGTCGGGGCGCAGCGCGCGCAGGTCGGCCAGCAGCCCCGCCACCACCCGCGGGTCGGCGCGCCCGAAGTGGAGGTCCGACAGGTGGGCGATGCGGCTCACGGCGCCTCCGGGGCCAGCAGCCGCAGGGCGCCGGGGCGGATGCGGTAGCGCAGCGGCAGCTCCAGGCGCGCCACCTCGCCGTCGAGCGCCACGCGCAGGGTGCGGCGGTGCGCCGACGCGATGGTGACGGTGGACGCCTCCTCGGCCCCGAGGTCGCGCGCCGTGTCGAGGCGGCCGGCGAGGGCGCGCACGGCCAGCGCCAGGACGGCCGGCCGGGAGGCGCGCCGGATGGTGTAGACGCCGAGGCGGCCGGTGTCGAGGGCGGCGCGGTGGCCCACGCGGCCGAAGCGGGTCTCGTACGGGTTGTTGCCGACGAAGACGCACGGCGTCACGCGCTGCTCCGGGCGGCCGTCCACCGCCACGAGGACGCGGTGCGCGGGGAGGCGCTGCAGCGCGGCCCAGGCCGCCGCCACCATGGCCACGCGCTTCGGGCCACCCTGCCGCGCGCGCTCGCCCAGGGCTTGCGGGTAGAGCCCGATGGAGGAGTTGTTGACGAAGACGCGCCCGTTGACCTCGGCCACGTCGACCGGCCGCGCCGCCCCCGCCGCCACGGTGCGCGCGGCGTCCGCGAGGCCCAGCGGGATGCCGGCGTCGCGCGCGAAGTGGTTCAGCGTCCCCAGCGGCAGGACCCCCATCGCGGCCCGGGTCCCGGCAAGGGCGGCGGCGACCGCGCCCACGGTGCCGTCCCCGCCGGCGGCCACGACCGTCCCGGCCCCCTGCGCGACGGCGCGCTGGGCCGCCAGGGTGGCCTGCTGGCCTCCCACGAACTGAATCTCGGGCGACAGGCCGGTCCCCGCGAAGGCGGCCGCGATGGCCGTGGCCCGCCCCCGCGCGCTCCGCCCGGAGGAGCGGTTGGCGAGGACGACGGTGCGCACCAGGGAGGATTCCCGGCCGTGGGTTAAGGCATGCGCCGCCCGCAGCCGTGCGGCCGCGCGGGGCCCATCCAGCGTGCAGCAGCCCTGAAGTCCCCCCTTCGGCTTGGCCGCGCCGTGGGCATCGAGCTGACCGGCCTCCTGGCGGGCACGGGCGCCAAGATGAAGGCCGAGGTGGGCGAGGGCCACGTCGCCTTCCGGGGCGCGTTCAAGGCCGACGTCCCGTTCGAGGAGATTGTCGCCGAGGCGCGCGGCACCCTGCTGGTGCTCTCCTGCCGCGGCCACGTCGTCGAGCTGGGGGCGGGGGCGAAGGCCGGCGCGCTGGCGGCGAAGGTGCGCAGCCCGCCCAGCCGGCTCGACCGCCTCGGGGTCCCGCCAGGAGCCTCCGCTGCGGTAGCGGGGCCGCTCGACGCCGCGTTCAGGACGGAGCTGGGGACCCGCGCGGCGGTGGCGGCGGGGGCGCCGCGGCAGCCGGTCGAGCTGCTGTTCTTCGCCGTGGAGTCGGCCGCGCAACTGGAGCCCTTGCCCAAGCTGGCGATGCTGGTGGCGCCCGGCGGGTCGCTCTGGGTCGTCCACCCCAAGGGCAAGGCGCCCACGGAGGCGCAGGTCGCCGCGGCGGGGCGTGTCGCCGGCCTGCGGCAGGCGGCGACGGGCGTGCGGTTCTCGGAGACCCACGTGGCGATGCGGCTCGCGCGCCCGGCCTAG
>JAIVGU010000260.1 GCA_020201445.1 Halobacteriales archaeon | reverse complement strand
CCGCCAGCGGCGCGAGGGTGCCGCCGCGCAGGGAAGGCCCGGTCAGGAGCGTGCCGAGGTAGCCGATGGGCTCGTCGTGGTGCAGCTTGGGGTCGGGGGCGCAGTGGGCGTTGCAGACGTCGACGAGGCTGGCCCACGGGCGGCCGGCGGGGTCGACCGCGATGTCGATGAAGTCCGCCATGCCGAAGCAGCGGGTGCCGCCGCCGCACTGGCCGCGCGCCATCGGGTCGTTGGCGGGGTCGAGGCGCACGGTCTGGATGAGTGGCTGCGCGGCGCCCGCGTCCTCGATGACGGCCAGGTAGGCGTGCCAGGTGGCGTTGGCCCAGCTCGGGTCGTCGATCTCGTCGGCCAGCAGCGCGTCGACGGTGCGGCGGGTCTCCTCCACGTCGGTGCCGACGTAGCCGGGCGAGGTCGCCTTGCCCGCGTAGCCGCCCGGGACGTCGGTGCCGACGTAGGCGAAGGCGACGTGGTCCGTCGCGCCGGCGACGATGGCCTGGAAGAAGGTCGCGGTGACGCCGGGGGCGGTTACGTTGAGGCCCGGGCTCCAGGTCCGCCCGTGGTCGGCGCTGCGGCTGTAGAACACCTGCCCGGCGCTTGGCCAGACGGCGTGGAGGTTGCCCGCGGCGTCGGCAGCGACGTCCACGTCGTGGTCGGTGGCGGGGTGGGCGGGGTCGATGGCGTAGGTGGCCCAGGTGAGGCCGTCGTCCTCGGTGGCGGTGACGACGGGGCCGTTGGCGCAGGTCGTGGGGAGGAACACGCGGCCCTCGGCGTCGGCGGCGAGGTGGCCGGTGATGGCGCCGCAGTTGTCGGCGCGCGGGATGGGGCGCTGCGGCAGGAACGTGAGGCCGCCGTTGAGGGAGAGGGCGCAGCCGGTCTCGACCAGGTTGTTGGTGCAGCGGTAGACCAGGTTGGGGTAGCCGACGGTCGTCAGCGTGCGCGGCTTGGCGGTGACGACCGTCTGGTGGTCGTTGGCGTTGGGGTTGCCGCACGCCACCGGGTCGTGCGTCCAGGTCGCGCCCTCGTCGTCCGAGAAGGAGAGGAAGCCGCAGCCGACGGGGTAGATGTCGTCCAGGAACAGGCGGCCGGTGTCGGGGTCGACCCAGAGGTAGGGGTCCCAGGTGCGCAGCTTGTAGGAGTCGCCGGTGGGCAGCTTGGGGAAGACGTCCTGGAAGGTCGCGCCGCCGTCGATGGTCCGCAGCGCCGTCGGGCCGGCCTGGAAGTTGGCGTAGGGCGCCGGGGGGCAGGAGGCGCAGCTCGGGTTGGCCACCATCGCGGTCATGAAGACGGCGCCCGAGGGGGTGACGCCGACGGTCGGCTCGGGGGAGGGGTGGCCGTGGAAACGCTGGACGCCCTGGGCGGGGGTGCCGCCGGCGGGGGCGGGCTGCTGGCCGGGGAAGTGCCACCAGACGCCGTCGGCGGGGCCGGCCGGCGCGGGGCCGGGACCGGACTGGCCGCCGGGTGCGTTGCTGAGGCAGCCGGCAAGCAGGAGGACGGTGGCGGCCAGGGGGGCGGCACGGAGGCGCATGGCCGTCCAGGGGGCGCAGCGGCCCTTGAGGGTTGCGGTGGGAATGGCTTTGCACCCAAACCCCCAAGCAGGGATTCCGAGGATTGCGGGGATTGCCTGGGCCACGACACCCGCAAGGAAAATCCCCGTCGTCCCCGAAATCCCTGCTTCGCCCGCGGCGCATCGGGGGTTTAGGTGCAAGCCGGTGGGAATCCCGCAGACGGCCCGCCTTGGCCGCTGCCTCCCGCGCCGGCCTCAGACGATGGGCGCGGGCTTCTTCGCTTCCGGCAAGAAGGCCGACGTTGGGCAGGGCCCGAAGCCGTTCTCGCCGGCGGGCGTCGAACTGCGCGAGTAGAAGCCGCGCATCCCGGCCGTGGCGGGGGCGGCGGGGGTGTCGCCGAAGCGCTGGGGGCCGTAGTGGACGGCCAGGGCCGTGGCGATGGCGAGCGGGTTGTCGCTGGTGTCGATGATGAGTTTCCAGTCGTGGGCGTAGGCGACCCTGGCTACGGGGTTGAGGGGGTTGGTGAAGTCGAGGTAGTCGAGGCGCCAGCAGACCGCCATGTAGGTGGTGCCCCAGCCGGCGTGGACGACGGCCTCGTTCTTGATGGGGTGGTCCGGGTCCAAGACCGCGCCGCCTGCGCCGAGGATGACACTGGAGGTGTAGTCGTGGGCGTGGGCGACGGGGCAGCGCAGGACATCGTTCTTGAGGCGCTGGGCGTCGTCGGTGCCGCCGTTCTTGTCCTTGCCGTCGTTGTAGGTGTGGGCGAACGTCTCGGCGGTCGGGACGCACGCCGCGGCGACGAGCAGCAGGTTGGGGCCGGGGGCCGGGATGCAAGTCGCAATCACCTGGGGGCAGAGGGCCAGCTCGCTGGTGGAGTCGGCCTCGGCGGCGCGCCAGTTCATGCCGCTCCAGATAAGCCACATGACTCCTGGGCCACAGCCCGGGATGACGCCGAGGGGGATGCCGAAGGAGTTCGGGAACCCGCCGCCCACGAGGACCAAGGGCGGGCCTATGTTGCTGATGCCCACGCCGGGGCCGTTCAGGTTGGTGCCCATGTCCTGGTCGACGGTCCAGGTGGGCAGCGGGGGCGTGCTGTTGCGCACCCCGTAGACGAGGGCATCGCAGGGGCTCCCGTTCACGGGGTCGACGAGGCCCGTGCCGTCCTTGAAGTCGACAACGGGGGCGGACAGGAACTCGCTGGTCAGGGAGAGGTGGCCCGGCGGCGCGGCCGAGGCGGAGAGGCCCAGCAGCAGCACCGCTGCCAGGGCGAGGGGGGTCTTGTTCATGCAATCACCAGGGAGCCGGAGGGCTCCTGGCCCAGCAGCCGGGGGCCCGGGTTAACGGTTGGCAGACGCGCGTCTGCCGCTACTCGCCGCCGGGGTAGAGCCGGTCGATGAAGGTCTTGAAGCGCTCCGTGATGACCCTGCGCTTCAGCTTCAGGCTGGGCGTCAGCTCCCCGCCCTCCACCGTCCACTCCGCGGGCAGGACCCAGAACTTCTTGATTTGCTCGTAGCGGCTGAGGGTGGCGTTGACGGCCTCGACCTCGCGCTCGATGAGGCTGACGATGCGCTGGTCGGCCACGAGGCGGTCGCGGTCCTTGGCGGCGATGCCGTTGGCGAGGGCGAACCGGTCGATGGCCTCCCAGTCGGGGACGACGACGGCAGCGATGTAGTTGCGGTTCTCGCCCAGGACCATCGCCTGCGCGATGTGGGGCTGCAACTGCAGCGCGTTCTCCACCGGCTGCGGCGGCACCTTCTTGCCGTTGCTCATCACGATGATCTCCTTCTTGCGGTCCGTGATGAAGAGGTAGCCGCGGTTGTCGAGGTAGCCGATGTCGCCGGTGTGGAAGAAGCCGTCCCGGTCGAACACCTCCCGCGTCGCCTTCTCGTTGCGCCAGTAGCCCTGCATGACGTTGGGGCCGCGGAAGCAGATCTCCCCCTGCACGTAGGGCTTGCCGCCGAGGTCGGTGGGGCTGGGCCACTCCGAGGCGTCGATCTTGCACTCCACGCCGGGGATGCACTGGCCCACCGAGCCGAAGCGCAGGGCGTGCGGCAGGTTGACGCTGCACACCGGGCTGGTCTCGGTGAGGCCGTAGCCCTGGAGGATCTGGATGCCGGCGGCCCAGAAGAACGCCTCGATGTCCTTGCTCAGCGCGGCGCCGCCGGAGACGAAGTAGCGCAGCCGGCCGCCGACGCGGGCGTGCAGCTTGTGCAGCACCAGTTTGGTGGCGCGGGCGTGGCGGCGGGCGAGCTTGGGCGGCAGCGGCTCGTTGGCCTCGCGGTGGTGCAGCGTCTGCTTGCCGACGCGGAGGGCCCACGCGAACAGCCGGCGCTTGATCCAGGACTGGGAGGCGATGCTCTCGAGGACGCGGGCGTGCATCTTCTCGTAGAGGCGGGGCACCGCCATCATGATGGTGGGGTGCGCGGCCTGCATGTCGTCCATCAGGGTGTCGACGCTGCGCGCGAACACCACCTTGGCGCCCAGGCCGTAGGCGCCGAAGTGGCCGCCGGTGCGCTCGAAGACGTGCGACAGCGGCAGGAACGAGAGGAAGACGTCCTCGGGGCCCACATCGACAAGGTGCATGCAGGCGGCGTTGGAGGCGAAGTTGCCCTGCGTCAGCACGACCCCCTTGGGCTCGCCGGTGGTGCCGGAGGTGTAGACGAGGCTCGCCAGGTCGTCGGGGTCGAGCGCCGCCAGCAGCTTGTCCAGCGCGTCGGGGTTGCGCTTGCCCCAGTCGCGCCCCTTCTGCACGAACTCCTGGTACGACACCACGCCGGCCGGCGGGGCGCCGGACATGAGGACGACGTGGCGGAGGCTGGACAAGGTGCTGCGGAGAGGAAGGACCCGGGCAAGGATGGCGGCGTCCTGCACGAACAGCACCTTCGCCTCGGAGTCGTTGAGGATGTAGGCGCCCTTGTCGCCGGTGAGGGTGTCGTAGATGGGCACCGTCGCGAAGCCGGCGGTCTGGTTGGCGAAGTCCACCTCCCCCCACTGCGGTGAATTGCGGCTCCAGATGGCCACGCGGTCGCCCTTCTTGGTGCCCGCCGCCAGCAGCGCGTTGGCGACGTCGCGCACCGCGGCGCCGAACTCGTCGTAGGTGCGGCGGACCCACAT
>JAIVGU010000074.1 GCA_020201445.1 Halobacteriales archaeon | reverse complement strand
TCTTTGGGCAGTGCAGCTGTCTCCCGCCCCGGGTTCCCTTGACCCGGCAGACGAGGTTCTGCCAAGCCTCATGCGGCTCTCCAGGTTGGCGTGCGCCCCGAGGGGGAACCCATGACACGAACCACAACCACGCTAATCTGCGCGGCCATAGTCCTGCTGGCAGGAGTCGCGACCGAGGCTGCGGCCCAGAGCGGCCCCGAATGGCAACGGACCGTCAAGGGCGTCGGAGCCACGACGTCCGGGACCGTGAGCGCCAGCGTCGTCGGCGTCCTGCCGACCTTCGCCAACAAGGTCGAGTGGCATACCACGTCGAGCCACATGTGCGGCGACGCCGACGCGACCTTTGCCCACTACTTCTCCCTGGCCGGCGGCGCCGTCATCAACGGGAACTACTTCCACGAAGGGTCGTTCCCGGTGCACCAGGAGAACCCGACTGAGAGCGGGACCCACGAGGGCGGCAGCTACCACGTCGTTGGCATCCCCTTCGTAGCGACCTCCGGGGACCCCGGGGTGGACGCCGCCCAGATTCCCGTCAATGGCATCGCGGGGCCACTCCACATGGACCCGACGGCGAGCGGGTCCCTGCTCGCGAACGTGATGTCCTACTCGGGCTCCGGCGATGCCTACGTAGAGGGGACCTGGGTCTACAACGGCTGCGGCGCGGCCGTCGGGGTCTACCTGGGGACGATGAACCTGCCTTGCGCCTCGTGCGTCGTGGTCAGCGACTTCTACTGGCAGGACGATGCGCAGGGGAGGGTCATCCTGGCCGACACGGACCCCGGCGGCTGGAACCGCTTCGTCGCCTGGCGCGACGACATGGGCGCCGTCCCCGTTGGCTACTTCAACGCCGCCACCCAAGAGGGCGGGTCCGGGGGGTTCGGGCTGGGCCACATCGCGCTCACCACCGAGGACCTGGCCGTCTCCTCCTTCGACTTCAAGGGCGGTGCAGGCATCGTCGACCCGACCGACGCGGGCAATCCCTGCACCGTCCGGCTGCTGGGCGCGCGCGGCCTCGCGACGGCTCCCTCCCTGGCGGACCCGGACCTAGGCATCAACGCGAACGGCCCGGGCGCCGGCATTAGCAACCTGGCGCCGCCCCTGACGCCTATCCCTGCGGGGTGGCTCGCCGGCGGCGCGGGCATGGACCTCGGCGAGGCTTGCCCCATCCCAGGCGCCGGACCGGGTGACCTGTGGCTGGCCTGGAGTGGGGTCAACTGGCGCAGCGTCGAGGCCGACTCGTCCAGCCAGATGAGCCTCTGCACCCAGGAGACCTTCGTGGCGAGCAGCCCCGGCTGCCTGCCGGTTCCCGGCTCGGGCCTGGCGCTCTACGTCTCGGCCTGCGAAGGCACCACGTTCGGCCACGACTACACGGACGGCCGGGGGCGCGAGACGGGTGGGCAGCCGTACGACACGCTGGCGATGATGAGCCAATCCATCCGCTGCATGCCCACCCACTCGCACGACTACACCTGGACGGTGCAGGACTTCGGGAGCGGCATCGCCTCGCAGGGCCACGACCTCATCAAGAACGAGGCCATCGTCCACATCGGCGCCGGCAGCCGCTACATGGCCATCTGCTGGTCGGTCGACTACCTCGACTTCAGCGACCCGCTCTCGCCGATGTCCGGCGTGGCGACGGCCCACGACTGGAAGCTCATCCTCGACCTGGGCGACCCGGGGGGCGCGGCCGGCATCGCGGGTGCCCTCCTGCGGCACTTCGGCGGGGCACAGGGCGGCGACGGCGGCTTTGGCCCCTCCACCCAAGCGCTGCGGGGATTGTCCGACCAGAGCGGCAACAACGGGTTCGGCCCCTGCCAGTCGGGCATCGCTCCCGAGGCGAAGAAGCCCACCCCCTTGGTCTGAGCAGCTTCTCTTTTCCCCCTTTTTTCCCGTCCTACTGCGCGTTGCAGCCGTTCCCGCCGTCCTTCACCCACACCCAGCGGACGGCGTCGTCGCGTCCGAGGCGGCGCGCGTCGGCGGCGGAGGGGACCCAGATCCACGTGCTGCCGTCGCCGACGCAGAAGTTCCAGCCGCCGGTCGCGTCCTGCGCGTAGGGGCCGATGCGGGTGACGATTGCCGCGAACGTGTGCTCGACCGTGATGGTGAAGTCGCCCGCCCGCGCCGCCGCCTCCAGCGCGGTGAGCGCCGTCGCGTTGCCGGGCAGCGTCACCGTGCCGTTCCAGAAGCGCACGCCGCCGGGGCCGACAATCTGGACCGCGTGGGGGCCGCCGTCGGCGGGGGCAGGCACGGGCCCGTCCTGGAGCCACCAGGCCGCGCCGACGACGAGGCCGAGCAGCAGGACGGTCGCGGCGAGGCGGCGGACAACCATCGTCTCGGCTCCGCCGAGCCCAAGGTCCCCTCGCTTCGCTCGGCGTCCACCCCCGCTCGTCATCGCTCTCGCTCTTCCTCGCAGGTGCGGACGACCATCAACCCACGTTGCCGCGCCTCACGAAAGGTTGAACCCGGAAAAGGCTTGGCCGCGGCATGGCCGGCCTCGCGCTGCGCGACCGCACCCAGGCGACGCGCATCCTCATCCTCGCGCACCTGCAGTCCCGCCCCGGCGCGACGCTGTCGGAGGTCGCCGAGGCGCTGTGCATCACGGTGCAGGCGGTCTCCGCGCACGCCCGCGCCATGGCCCAGGCGGGCTGGACGGCGAGCCAGGACGGCGCCTACCGCCCGACGCCGAAGGGCCTGCAGGCGCTGCACGAGGGGGTGCGGCAACTCCGTGACGCGGTGGCCGAGCTGGCGGCGCCGCTGGACGTCATCCAGGTGACGAGCGCGGTGGCGGCGGCGCCCATCAAGGCCGGCGACCTGGTGGGCCTCTACATGGTGGACGGCGACCTGGAGGCGCGCCCCGCCCGCGACGCCCCCAGCCGCGGCCGCGCCGTCGCCGACGCCAAGCCGGGGGGCGAGGCCATCGTCACCGACCTCAAGGGCATCGTCAACCTGGAGCCGGGGCGCCTCGTCGTGGCCAGCCTGCCCGCCGCCGCCGAGGGGGGCATCGCGCGCGTCGACCGCGAGAGGCTGCGCAAGAAACTGGCGGCGGCCGTCACGCCCCGCAAAGTAGGGGCGCACGGCACCGGCGCACGCATCCTGGCGCGCGAGCTGGCCAAGGGGGGCGGCCCGCGGCTGGACTTCGAGTTCGCGGCCGACCGGGCGTGCTTCAACGCCGCCGAGTGCGGCCTCGACGTGGTGCTGCTGGTGACGCGCGACCGCCTCCCCGAGGTGATGCAGGCGTTCGAGCGCCTCAACGCCCAGACGCTGCGCCGCGTCCCCGTCGAGCTGCTGGAAGCCCCCGAGCGCCATGCCTGAGCCCCTCGCGGAGGCGCTGGGCGTCCCGACGCCACGCGGACCGCTGGACCTGCGCCTGCGCCAAGGCGACGTGGTGCTGCTGCGCGGCCCCAACGGCTCGGGCAAGACCTCGCTGCTGCGCGCGCTCGCCGGCCTCCCCGCCGCCGTGGCGCCGCGCCGCGTGGAGGTGCTCGGCCAGGACCCGGCGGCCGTGGCCGCGCCGTCCTTGCAGGCGCACCTCGCGACGCAGGACCCGCGCGACGGCCTCGTGGGGCTCACGGTGCGCGGCGAGTTCGGCCTGCGCGGGCAGCCTCTGCCTAGGACGGTCCACACCTTCGCGGACCAGCCGGTGGCGACGCTCTCCTCCGGCCAGGCCCGCCGCGTCGCGCTCGCCGCCTGCGCCGCCACGCCGCGCCCGCTGCTCCTGCTGGACGAGCCGGCCGAGGGGCTGGACGCCGCCGGCCGCGCACTGCTGCTGGAGATCGTGCGGCTCCACGCCAGGCTGGGCGCCGTGGTCGCCGCCGACCACTCGGGCACGCTGGCCGGGGCCGCGACGGCCACGCTGGACCTTGGCGCCGTGCAAGGCGAGCCGGTGCCTGCGTTGCCTCCGGCCGGCGCCGCGCCAATCCTCCAGGTGCCTTCCTGCACGCTGCCGTTCGTGCCACGCCTGCTCCCCGCCCTCGCGCTGCCGGCGGGGCTGCACGCCATCGCCGGGCCCAACGGCTCGGGCAAGAGCACGCTGCTGCGCGCCGTCGCCGGGTTGCTGAAGGGGTGTCCCGCCACCGTCCACGGTGAGCCTGCGCGGCCGGGCCGCAACGTCCGCCTGCTGCTGCCGCACGCCAAGGAGGCGCTGCGCCACGAGACCGTCCGCGCCGAGCTTGCGGGCCGCACCGCGCTGGCGCAGGCGTGGGGCGTGGCGGACCTACTCGACCGCCATCCGCTCTCGCTCTCCGGCGGGCAGGCCCAGCGCGTCGCCCTCGCCAAGGCCTTGGCGCCGGCGCCGGTCCACCTTCTCGACGAGCCCGAGGCGCACCTCGACGCCGGCGGGCGCAGGCTGCTGTGGCAGGCCGTCGCGGAGCGCGTCGCAGCGGGGGCATGCGTTGTCGCCGCCACGCACGACCCCGCCCTGCTCGCAGCCAGCCACACCGTGACGACGCTGGAGGTGGGATAGTGGCTTGCCTTCCCCAGCAGAGATTTTGGGGAGTGCGGGGAGCCCACGAACCGCGGAAGCCGCGGAACACGCGGACTTCGTTCCACGGTCTCCGCGACCTCCGCGGTTGCGCTGAACAGGGGACGTTGTTGACGTCCCCTGAATCCCTGTTCCGCCGGGGGCCCGCAT
>JAIVGU010000073.1 GCA_020201445.1 Halobacteriales archaeon | reverse complement strand
CCGCCGGGCTGGCCGTCGAGGTCCTGCCAGCGCAGGATGCTCGTCAGGTTGCCGCCCGGCAGGGGGAAGGCGATGTTGGCGTAGGTCTCGCCGTTCCACGCGTGCGTCGAGTAGGCGGCGGCGTAGAGGGCGCGGCCGTCGGGGCGGGTGCGGACCCAGCCGCGCACGTCGGTGCGGCCGTCGGCGGCGGAGCGCAGGGCGAGCAGGCGGCTGTCAAGCTGGCCCTCCGCGTCGTCGCGGGGGAAGTCCATCTGGCCGAAGCGGCGCCCGAGCCGGGCCCACACCCGGCGCCCCGCGGAGGAGCGCGGCCACGCGGGGCGGACCACAAGGCTGCAGGCCAGCGTGTCCTCGTAGAACGCCCGGATGGCGGGGTGGACCTTGTCCGGGTGGAAGCGGGCGCTGGCGAACGCCCCGAGGTCGGCGGCGAGCCCGCGCGGAGGAGAACGGCCAGCGTCGACGGCGCCGGTGCGCTCGAAGAACGTGGGGCCGACCGACCCGTGCGAGCGGAGTTGGCTGAACGGGATGCCGGGCGGTGAGGTCACGGCTCCCTTGCCGGAGAAGGTCCAGCCGGCGAGGCCGAGCGTCGCGAAGCCGGCCCCGTTGAGCGCGCTGTGGACGAAGAGCATGGTCTCCATCGGCGGCACCCATGCGCCGAGCAGGCTGCGCGTGCCGTAGGCTGCCGCGAGGAGCATGCCGCCGAGCGCCGCGGCAGCCGCGAGCCCGAGCACGGGGGCCGCAGGCGCCGCGACGCGGTGGGCGGCGCGGGTGGTCAGCAGGGCGGCGGCGAGGCCGGCGAGCGCCACGAGCGCCGCGCCGATGGCCTCCAGGAGGGGGGACGCGATGATGCCGGCGGCGGTGAGGGGCAGGCCGACGGCGCAGGCGGCGACCGCGAGGGGGAGGGACCTGCCGCGGCGGGTGCCGGCGCGCAGGACGCGGCCCGCCATGCCGAGCATCGCGGGGATGGCGAAGGAGGCGAAGTGGAAGTGGATGGCCGTCAGGGCGATGACGAGGCTGGGGAACCCGAGCGGGTGGAGGCCGGCGCGCCAGAAGAGCAGGAACAGGGCGCCGTTGAGCAGGAAGGCGAGGCTGGCGTCGAAGGCGAACTCCTGCGCGAGCGGCCACGGGCGGGAGAGGAGCCGGATGGCCGCCCAGAGGACGCCCAAGGTGGCGAACGCCAGCCACGGAATGCACAACGCCCCGGCAAGCGGGCCGGGCGGCATCAGCAGCGCGACCACGGCGAGCGAGGCGGCGGGCGCGTGCAGCCAGGCGGCGGCGCGCAGCGGCCACGGCTCCCTGCCACGACGGTCGGGCACGGCAGCGAGCGCGAAGCCGAGCGGAACGACGACGAGGATGGCCAGCGCGAGGGCGCGCACGACCACGCCGTCCGCGTCCCACCCCCATGGCGCGAAGACGGCGAGGGCCAGGAAGGCCACGCCCCCGAGGGCCGCCTGGATGCGCAGCCGGCGGGCGGGATGCACGGCTACACCAGGGGCGTCCGCACCCTCTCCCGCTTCGCCACCTGCTTGGCCTTCGCGTAGCCGGCGTCGGCGTGCCGCACGATGCCCATGCCGGGGTCGGCGCGGAAGACGCGCTTGGCCTTCTCCGCGGCGAGCCTGGTGCCGTCGAGGACGACGACCATGCCGGCGTGGGTGGAGTAGCCGATGCCGACGCCGCCACCGTTGTGGAGGTGGACCGAGTCGGCGCCGGCGGCGACGTTGAGCATGGCGTTGAGCAGAGGCCAGTCGGCGATGGCGTCGCTGCCGTCCAGCATCCCCTCCGTCTCGCGGTAGGGGCTCGCCACACTTCCACAATCCAGGTGGTCGCGGGTGACGGCGATGGGGCCGATCTCCCCCTTGCGGACGAGGCCGTTCATCGCCAGCGCGAAGCGGTCGCGCTCGCCCATGCCGAGCCAGCAGACGCGCGCCGCGAGCCCTTCCCAGGGCAGGTGCTTCTCCGCGAGGTCGAGCCAGTTGTTGAGCGTCCTGTTCCTGGGGAACATCTCGCGCACCAGCCGCTCGGTGCGGCGGATGTCCTCGGGGCGGTTCTGGAGGCTGAGCCAGCGGAACGGGCCGCGGCCCTCGCAGAACATGGGGCGGACGTAGGCGGGCACGAAGCCGGGGAACGAGAACGCAGTCTCGCGCGCCAGGCCGCCGAGGCGGGCCCCCTCGCGGATGTTGTTGCCGTAGTCGAAGGCGTGGCTGCCGCGCCTGGCGAAGCCGACCATCGCCTCGACGTGGCGGGCC
Organism: Halobacteriales archaeon; assembly: GCA_020201445.1. The sequence continues at coordinate 7,054 of JAIVGU010000073.1, read as the reverse complement.
ATCGACTCCTGGGCGCGGCGGGTGTGCTCCGCCGGGTCCTTCGCGCGCAAGGCAGCGGACTCTTCCACGGAGAGGCCGAGCGGGACGTAGCGCAGCGGGTCGTGCGCGCTGGTCTGGTCGGTGACCAGGTCGGGCCTGAACCCGGCCTTGAGCAGGTCGGGGAACGCCTGCGCGGCGTTGGCGACGAGGCCGACGGACAGCGGCGTGCGGGCTGCGGCCGCCTGCTCCACCAGCTCGCGGGCGAGGGGCAGGTCGTCGACGATGGCGTCGAGGAAGCCGGCGTCGAGGCGGCGCTGGGCGCGGGCGCGGTCCACCTCGACGCAGAGCGCGGCGCCGCCGTCCATCGTGATGGCGAGCGGCTGCGCCCCGCCCATGCCGCCGAGGCCGCCGGTGAGGACGACGCGGCCCTTGAGGTCGGAGCCGAAGTGCGTGCGCGCCGCGGCGGCGAACGTCTCGTAGGTGCCCTGGATGATGCCCTGCGTCCCGATGTAGCACCAGGAGCCCGCCGTCATCTGGCCGTACATCGTGAGCCCCTCCGCCTCCAGCTTGTTGAACTCCGCCCAGTTGCTCCAGTGCGGGACGAGGTGGCTGTTGGCGATGAGGACGCGCGGCGCCTGCTCCCAGGTCGGGAAGACGGCGACCGGCTTGCCGGACTGGATGAGCAGCGTCTCGTCGTCGCCGAGCGCCGCGAGCGCCCGCTTGATGGCCGCGAGCGCCTTGGGGTTGCGCGCCGCCTTGCCGGTGCCGCCGTAGACGATGAGCTTGTCCGGCTCCTCGGCGTTGTGGAGGTTGTTCTCCAGCATCCGCAGGATGGCCTCGGTGCGCCAGCTCTTGCAGCGCAGCGGCGTCGTGGGCTTGGCCACCGGCGGGCGCTTGGCGGTCCTCGTCTTCGGCTGGCTCGGGGCGCCGGGCACGCGGTGCGGACCTGCACCTGCCGCATAGGGGTTTCGCGCACTCCCGCACTCCCAAACCACGGATTCCACGGCTTGCACGGACGGTGTAAATCCGTGTCATCCGTGGAATCCATGGTTTTAGGCGGGCGGGTCGGCCCAACGAACCGCGGAGGGCACGGAACCCATGGAGTCCATTCCTTGTCGTTCGCGGCTTTCGCGGTTCGTCCGGGGTCGGAGGGCGCCAGGGAACCAAGCCATGAGGCATTTATACGCCAGAAGGGGAGTGCGGAGCGCTCGATGAAGACGCTCATCCTCTGCGTGGACCGCGACGACGACCTCGGCGAGAAGGGCCACGTCGCCACACCGGTCGTCGGGCGCCGCCGCAGCGTGGAGGCCGCCCTGGCCCTCGGCCTCGCGGACCCGGAGGACTCCGACACCAACGCCCTGTTCGCCGCGGTGCACCTCTACGACGGCGAGCTGGCCAAGCTGCGCGGCCAGGACCAGATCGAGGTCGCCTGCATCGCCGGCCACAAGGCGATGGGGATGCGCGCCGACCGCAAGCTCGTCGAGGAGCTGGACCAGGTCATCGCCGCCGTCCGCCCCGACGCCATCATCCTGGTGAGCGACGGCGCCGAGGACGAGCAGATCCTGCCGCTGCTGCAGAGCCGGGCCAAGGTGGCGCACGTCCACCGCAGCGTCGTCAAGCAGGCGCCGCGGCTGGAGGGCGCCTTCTACGTCATCACCCGCCTGCTCGACGACCCCAAGCAGGCGCGGCGCTTCGTCCTCCCGCTCGGCGTCCTCGTCCTCATCCTGGCCCTCGGCTACCTGTTCCGCGCCGTCGGCTACGCCTACGCCGTCGACCTGGCGTGGGGCAGCCTGCTCGCCATCGCCGCCTTCTGGCTCCTCATGCACGGCCTCAAGTGGGAGGCGCGGGTGAGCGCGCTGTTCCACGACCTCGGCGAGGGCATCCGCGCCGGCAAGCTCAGTCCTCGACATGGCGGTGGACGTCCTGGAGGCGCGCGACATCAACTCCATCCTCACCAAGGTGCGCGCCTTCCAGGTGACGGCGGGCGTCGTGGTGCTGATGGGCGGCCTCCTCGTCGGCCGCTACCTGCGCGCCCCCGCGCCGCACCTGCAGCGGTAGCCATGCAGTGGAGCGACTGGGAGCCCAGCTACCGGGCCATCTGCGCCCAGTTCGGCTACCGCGAGGAGGACGACCTCGCCGCCGCGTGCGAGCTGCGGGCCCTCATCCCCGCCACCAGCCGCTTCCGCAGCCTCGGGGTGCTCGTCCGCAACCGCCGCGACGTGGCCATCGTCGGCGCCGGGCCCAGCCTGGAGCGCACCCCCCCGGCGGCGCTCGCGGGGCAGGTGGTCGTGGCGTGCGACGGCGCGACGACCTGGCTGCGCGAGACCGGCGTCGTCCCGCACCTCGTCGTCACCGACCTCGACGGCGCCCCCAACGACCTCGCGTGGGCCGCCGCGCAGGGCAGCAGCATGGTCGCGCACGCGCACGGCGACAACCGCCCCGCCATCCGCTCGCTCGTCCCCCGGCTCGGCCCGCAGCTCCACGGCACCTACCAATGCGCGCCCCAACCCGACCTGGAGCCGATGCGCAACGTCGGCGGCTTCACCGACGGCGACCGCGCCGTGCTGCTGTGCGAGGAGCTGGGCGCGCGCTCGGCGCTGCTGTTCGGCTTCGACTTCGACGCCCCGCCCAGCCGCTACTCGTTCCACTGGGACGCCGCCACGAAGCCGGCCAAGCTCGCGTGGGCGGAGCGGCTGGTCGGCGAGGCGGCGGCGCGGGGGAAGATGGGGGTCCGGCGCTACATGCCTTGACGTTCCCGACCGAACCGCCCGCCTAAACCACGGATTCCACGGATGGCACGGATTTTTCCCAACTGTTTCGGCTTCGCGGTTCAGCCGGTCGGCCCGGACGCCCAGCGCGCATACTCGCGGTTCGCCTCGACGGGGAACGACTCGATGAGCGGCAGCTCGTACGGGTGTCCCTTCGCCATGCGGTGGCGCACCTCCAGCTCGCGGTCGGGGGTGGTGCGCGCCTCGACCAGCACCTCGCGCTCCTGCTCCAGCTTGCCGTCCCAGCGGTAGGTCGAGTAGACGGCGGAGGTGTGGACGCAGGCGGCGAGGCCATCCTCCACGAGCGCCCGCGCCAGGGCCTGCGCCTGGGCGTCGCTGGCCACGGTGGTGCGCACCAGGACGAGCGGCTCGGAGGGCACGCGCGGCGATGGGGCGGGGCAGGAAAAGGCTGCCCACGCGCAGGCAGCGGCGGCCGCGCCCCGGCCCTCGGAAGACAAGCCTTATGCCAATCCCGCAGGTCGAAGCCCGGCCATGCAGGGGACCCTCATCGTTCTGGCTCTGCTGGCCGCCTACATCGGGTTCATCGTGTGGCTCGTCAACACGGGCCGCCTGCAGCGCTGGAACCTGAGCCTGATGCTCGGCGTCATCCTCATGGTGCGCACCCAGCGTGGCAAGGGCCTCCTGGACCTCCTCGCGAAGCCGCGCCGCTTCTGGAACCTCTTCGCCGACCTCGGCACCGTGGTGACGCTGGCCGGGATGGCGCTGATGACCGTCGTGTTCGCCTGGAGCGTCTGGTTCAGCCTCCAGCCCGACTCCGGCGTGCAGGCCCTCGGCGCCAGCGAGATCCTGGTCATCCCCGGCGTCAACCCCTTCGTGCCGCTCTGGTACGGCCTCATCGCGCTCATCGTCACGCTCGTCGTCCACGAGGGCGGCCACGGCGTCCTGGCGCGCGCCAACGACATGCGCGTCAAGTCGCTCGGCCTCCTCATCGCCGTCGTCCCCATCGGCGCGTTCGTCGAGCCCGACGACGAGGACATCAAGCTCGCCCCCCGGCGCCGCCGCCTCCGGGTCTTCTCCGCCGGCCCCGCGGTCAACCTCACCTTCGCCGTCCTCGCCCTCGTCGGCTTCTCCGCCATGGTGGGCGCCGCGACCCCCGCCCCCGGCGTCCACGTCGCCAACGTGGTGCAGGGCGGGCCGGCGGCGCACGCTGGGCTGGGCCCCGGCTCCATCATCACGTCGTTCAACGGCGCCCCCGTCCCCGACTGGCCCACGCTGGGCGCCCAACTCAACGCGAGCAGGCCAGGCCAACAGGTGACCCTCGGGCTGCGCGACGGCACGACGCACCCAGTCACCCTGGAGAGCCGCTGGTCAGGCTACACCGAGCAGCAGCGCGAGGCCATCGTCAGCGCCGACGCGTACGGGGTCGCCGAGTGCCACCGCCGCTTCGGCGCCTCCGGCCCCGTGGGCGGCCCCTGCGCCGAGGCCCTGCAACGGTCCGCCTACCTCGGCTTCTACCAGCTCACGGCGGAGGACACCCGCTTCCTCTCGCACCCCTTCACCAGCGGCATGGTCGGCTTCCTCTCGCTCGTCTCGCTGCCCATCGGCGAGGTGCGCGGCCAGCCCATCCTCTCCACCTACCTCCCCGCGTTCACCGACGCACCGTGGGCCCCGGCCGTCTTCTGGCCCCTCGCCCTGGTGCTGTTCTGGATCTTCTGGATCAACCTCATGGTCGGCCTGACCAACATCCTGCCGATGCTCCCCCTCGACGGCGGCCACATCTTCCGCGACGCCGTCGGCAGCCTCGTGCAACGCATGCGGCCCAGCATGGAGAGCGTCCGCCGCGAACGGCTCGTAAGCTGGTTCGCCGGCGCCATGAGCCTGCTCATCCTCGGGGCGTTCATCCTCCAAATCATTGGGCCTCGTCTCGTCGGTTGACCGCCGAACCGCAAAGACCGCGAAAAACTTGGAAAAAATCCGTGCAATCCGTGGTTTTAGGCGGCGAGTCGGCCCAACGAACCGCGGAGGGCACGGAACCCACGGAGCCAATCTTTCCACGCACTTCGCGTCGTTCGCGGTTCCGCTTGTCCCAAAATCCTTTGCCGGTCCTTGTGCGCCACCCTTAAACCGCCGCCTCCAGGTCGCGCCGCGTGGACCCGGTCACCTTGGACGGGAACAGCCTGCGCCTCGGGGATGTGGCCGCCGTCGCGCAGGGCGCCCAGGTCCGCATCGACCCCAGGGCGTGGCCGGCGGTGGAGGCCAGCCGCAAGGTGGTCGACGGCCTCGTGCAGGCGGGCACCGTGGCGTACGGCATCACCACCGGCTTCGGCGAGTTCGCGCACGTCACCATCCAGCCCGGCCAGGTGCGGCAGCTCCAGCGCAACCTGCTGATGAGCCACGCCGTCGGCGTCGGGGCGCCGCTGCCGCGTCCCGTGGTGCGCGCCATGATGCTGATTCGCGCCAACACGCTCCTCAAGGGATGCAGCGGCGTGCGCCGCCTGCTCGTCGAGCGCGTCGTGGAGATGCTCAACCGCGGCCTCGTCCCCGTGGTGCCTAGCCGTGGCTCCGTCGGCGCCTCCGGCGACCTCTGCCCGCTCGCCCACATGGCGCTCCCGCTCATCGGCCTGGGCCACGTCGAGGGCCCCGCCGGCCGCCGCCTCCCCGCCGACGCCGCCCTGCGCGAGGCCGGCCTGGAGCCCATCGTCCTGGAGGCGAAGGAGGGCCTTGCGCTCATCAACGGCACGCAGCTCATGTGCGCCATCGGCGCCTTGGCCGCCGTGGAGGCGCGCGGACTGCTGCAAGACGCCCAGGTGGTCGCTGGGATGAGCCTGGAGGCGCTGATGGGCTCCGTCGCGCCGCTCGACGCCCGCGTCCACGCGGTGCGCCCCCACCCGGGGCAGGGCATCGTCGCCGCCAACCTGCGCTCCCTCACCGCCCACTCCGCCATCGTGGAGAGCCATGAGGGCTGCGGCCGGGTGCAGGACGCCTACTCGCTGCGCTGCATCCCGCAGGTGCTCGGCGCCTGCCGCGACGTGGTGGAGCAGGCGGCGCAGGTGATGGAGGTCGAGCTGAACGCCGCCACCGACAACCCGCTCGTCTTCCCCGACGGACCCATCGTGAGCCAGGGCAACTTCCACGGCGAGATCCTCGCGTTCCACCTCGACTTCCTCGCCATCGCCCTCGCGGAGGTGGCCAGCATCGCGGAGCGCCGCGTCGAGCGCCTCGTCAACCCCGACCTGAGCGAGGGGCTGAAGCCGTTCCTGGTGGACGCGGGCGGCCTCAACTCCGGCTTCATGATCGCCCAGTACGTCGCCGCCGCCCTGGTGTCGGAGAACAAGGTGCAGGCGCACCCCGCCAGCGTCGACTCCATCCCGACCAGCGCGAACCAGGAGGACCACGTCAGCATGGGCTCGGTGTCCGCGCTGAAGCTCGCGCAGGTGCTGGAGAACGTGCGCAACGTCGTCGCCATCGAGGCCCTCTGCGCCGCACAGGCGTTGGATTTCAAGGCGCCCCTCAAGCCGGGCGTCGGGTCCGCCGCGGCGTGGGCGCGCATACGACGGTGTGGATGATGTGCGCCGGGTCGAGGATTCCATCCAGCGTGTAGTCCACTGGGCCGCCGTCCAGCAACTGGATGAAGACTTCGTAGGTGCCGTTGGAGAGCGTGGCATTGACCGTCGCCACCGTGCCGGTCTTCTGGGTCGACACGATGGTCGCATGGTTGCCGGAGGTGCGGATGACGACCTGGAACGTCGGCGCGGCGGCGCCGTTCCCCGGGACGCCCGGCAGCCTCGCCTTGAGGTTGGCCGTGAAGCTCACGTTGCGGTCGCCCTGCACGGCGAAGGGATGGGCCTCGCAGACCCCGACGTCCTCGCACGGCACGGACACCTGGGACGTGGCGGCCGCCAGCGTCCCGGAGAAGTGCTGGACGCCCTGCACGATGTCGTCGGGGCTCACCCCCACAGGCCCTTGGTTCAAACCGGTCGGGGGCGGCTTGTGGTCCAGCAGCGCCGTCAGGCCCACCGTGCCCCCGGCCCCCACGGCGACGGCCAGCACGATGGCAACCACCGCGCTGGGCGCTCTGGGCCAGGGGCGTTTCCGGGTCGTCGGTGCCTCCTGTGCCGTGGCCTGCCCCGGCTTCGTTTCCTCAACTTGCTGCGCGAATTTGGCGGCTTCTTTGATGCGGGCGACCAAAGCCGGGTTCACGGGGGACTCGCTCTCGGCCTGGAAGCTCCGGCCTACCGGCTCTGCGGGTGCTGGCGCCTCTGGGGTCTTCTTCACCGCCATCGCTCCGGCCGACGCGAAGGGGGAGTAAAAGGTGCTGGCAAAACCGATGACACAATGGCGCAAGC
>JAIVGU010000072.1 GCA_020201445.1 Halobacteriales archaeon | reverse complement strand
GCCCTTCTCCGTGAGGTTGACGCCCTTGTAGGGCTCGTACTCCACGAGGCCCGCCTTCTGGAGCTTCTGCAGCATGTCGGTCACGCTCGGGGGGGCCACGTGGAGGTGCTTGGCAATCTCCCCGGTGCGCGCGACCTGGCCCTCCTCCTCGAGCCGGTAGATGGTCTCGAGATACTCCTGCATCTGCTCGGAGACCCCGTCCTTCACGCTGGGACCACGAAATTTGGCTTACCTAAGGCTGCCGAATGCCGCCAACCGGATGGCAGGGCCGCAAGATTCTGCGACGCGACGCCAAAGGCCATTATGGCCGACGGGGAGGTTGCCTCCATGCGCGCCTTGCTCTTGGCCGCCCTCCTTGCCTCCGCATCCCTCCTGTCGGGATGCGCGTCCCGCCCCGCCGCCGAGCCGACGGACGAAGCCCCCGCGGGCAGCGGGGAAAGCGCGGCCGGCCCCGATGGAACATCCACCGCCTCCACCACCGGCGCCGCGTCCCACTCCCCCGCCGAGGCGCCTGCCAAGCCTGCGGCCCCGAAGACCACCGCCGTCGCGGAATCCGGCAACCTGCCGCCCTGCGCTGGCTCGCCCAGCAACGGCCCCATGCCGTGCAACGTCGTCTTCGGCGACGAGCGCTGGTTCCGCCAGGACATCGAGGGGACCGTCCTCTCCGCCGACCTCACCCTCACCTGGACGGCCGCCGACCCGACGATGGCGAACCTCAAGCTCAGCTTCACGCCCATCAAGGAAGTGAGCGGGGGCGGCGAGCAGTTCACGGGCGACACCCGCAGCATCGACGGCCCCTCGCCGCTCCACCTGGCGCTCGACGGCCTGGGCTGGACGGAGGGCACGTACACCATCGCCGTCTGGTGGTCGGGCGACGTGGCGGCCGCGCCGCAGCAGGACTTCAAGGTGGAGGGCTCCATCGTCTCCGCGTGAGCGCACCGCCCGCCGCTACGGCGTCGCCGGGAACTCGATGTTGGGCAGCAGCGCCCGCTTCAGCACGTCGCGCTGCATCTGCGACGCCTGGCCCACGAACTGGAGGGCGCGGGCGTCGCGGGCGAAGCGCTCGGTGCCGCCCTCGCGCATGAAGCCGGTGCCGCCCTGGACCCGGATGGCCTGCCGGGTCATGGGAATCGCCATCTCCGCCGCGAACGCCTTGGCGCGGGCGGCCCACACCGCCGCGTCGGGCTGCTCGGCGCGGGCGGCGGCCTGCAGGACCAGCGCCCGGGCGGCGGCGAGCTGGATGTCAATGGTGGCGAGGCCGTCGCTCACCGCCTGGTAGGTGCCGATGGGGGAGCCGAACTGGACGCGCGACTCGGCGAAGCGGGCCGCCGCCTCGAGGCCGCCGGCGACGCAACCACACAGGGCCGCGGCGGCGCCGAGCTGGAGCCACGCGGTCGCGCGCGGGAGGCGCTGGCCGGCTCCGCCGGGACCGCCCCAGGCCGCCGAGGCGGGGACCTCGACGCCGGAGAGGTAGACGGTGCGGATGCCGGCGGCGCGCAGGCCCATCAGAGGCTCGTTCTCGCCGAGGCTCACGCTGGGCGCGTCGGCGGGGACGTGCAGCAGCGTCGGCCCGGCGCCGGGGACGGTCGCGAGGACGAGGAAGTGCCTGGCCACGGCGGCGTTGATGCCCCACACCTTCTGGCCCGTGACCTTGAATCCCTCGGCGGTGGGCGTGGCGGTCGTGCCTGGCGCGGAGAGGTCGGACCCGGTGGCCTCCTCGGCCAGCAGCAGCGCGGCGAGCCCGCCGTCGGCCCACGGCACCGTCTCGCCGTCCGCCAGAAGGGCCTGGGCGGCGTTGTGCGCCACCAAGGCGGCGGCGCTGTTGGGGCAGACCTGGGCCAGCTCGTCGGCGGCGAGCGCGAGCGCGGTGGCGCCAAGAGGGGAGCCGGGCGCGGAGATGCCCAGCAGGCCGAGGCCGGCGGCGTCGCCGAGGACGTCGGCGGGGAACTTGTCGTGCCGGTCGTAGCCGCTGGCGCGCTCCAGCGTGACGGCTTGCGCGAACTCGCGCACGGTCTTCTGGATGAGCTGCTCGTCCTCGGAGAGGCTGAAGGGCAACCGTTCACCTGCGGCGTGAACCCATCCAGACGGATGGGGATAGCCCTTTGCGTGCCCGAACGCGCGAGGCCCGGGCCGAAAGCGATACACCTGCGCCGCCCTTGCCAGGCCCATGCAGACGAAGGGCAAGCGCGCCGACGACGCCGACCTGAAGAAGCGCCTGTCGCCGATGGAGTACGAGGTCACGCAGTGCAGCGCCACCGAGCGGCCGTTCACCGGCAAGTACTGGGACCACAAGGGGGTCGGGATGTACAGGTGCGTCGTGTGCGGGACGCCGCTGTTCAAGTCGGACACCAAGTTCGACTCCGGCACCGGCTGGCCCAGCTTCTGGGCGGCGGTCGACCGCAGCAAGGTCAAGGAGGTCGAGGACCGCGAGCACGGCATGGTCCGCACGGAGGTGCGGTGCGCCACCTGCGACGCCCACCTGGGCCACCTCTTCGACGACGGGCCGAACCCGAGCGGTGAGCGCTACTGCATCAATTCCGCCAGCCTGGACTTCGACGGCAAGGGCAAGGCGTAGGGACGGCCCACGCGGCCACTTCGGCCATCCTGCATTTCTGTGCACTCGGCGCCCCAGGGGGACGCATTGGCCTGCACATACAGTCTGGTTCATGGTTACCACGCCATGCCGCGGGCAAGCCCGGCCCCCGCTGGGCAGGAGAAAGCCCCCATGAACCGCACTCTCGTCACCCGCAGCGCCTTCGCCGCGCTCGCCGCCAGCCTGCTCCTCATCCCCGTCGTTTGGGGCCAGACCGATGGCTCCAACGCTGCCAACAAGACCGCCGCCACCGGCTCGACCGTCGAGTTCCTGTCGCCGCTGGCTCCCGCCACCACCGTCCTTGCGACCACCATCAAGACCTCCGCGCCGCAGGACCTCATCTTCTTCGTCACCACCGAGTGTGCCCTGTGGACCACCGTCGCCACCACCGGCAACGACGTGTCCGAGGCCCGCTCGACCGTCCAGATTCAGGTCTACTTCGACGGCACCCCCGTGCCGGTCAGCGGCTCCGGCGACGACGGCTCGGTCGTGTTCTGCGACCGCCTGCACCGCCAGACCGTGACCAACCTCGATGACAACGACGCCCGCATCAAGCAGTACCTCGCCACCCGCGAGGCCAACGGCTTCAACTGGATTCTCGCCGACGTCGGCATGGGCGTCCACACCGTCGAGGTCAAGGCGACCCTGACGACCCAGACCGTTGGCACCGAGGCGGTCGCGCAGGCGGGCGTCGGCCACCGCACGCTCATCGTCGAGCCGACGCACCTCGCGCAGGGCTTCAGCCTCTAGGCGCACCTGCGTCCCTCTTCCCTTCCCTCCTATTCTGCAAGCGACGGCGCTTTCTGCCGCTGCGCGCTGGCCCCCGTGCGTGCTGAGCCTGCCGTTCCTCGCGCTCCTGTTCCTCGCGGCGCTGCTCGGCGGCGCGCAGAACGCGATTGCGGGCGGCGGCAGCTTCCTGACGTTCCCCGCCCTCATCGCCGCGGGAGTGGGCTCCAAGGTCGCCAACGCCACCAGCACCGTCGCCCTGTGGCCCGGGAGCGTGGCAAGCACCTTCGGCTACCGGCGCGACATCCGGCACGAGCGGCGCCTGCTGCTGGCGTTCGGCGCGGTCAGCGTCGTGGGCGGTGTGGCGGGCGCGCTGCTCCTGCTGTGGACGCCGGAGGTCACGTTCGACCGCCTGGTGCCGTTCCTGCTGTTCGGGGCGACGCTCATCTTCGCCTTCGGGCCGCCCCTCTCGCGCTGGCTCAGCCTCAAGCACGCCCACCACGGGCCGGTCCCCCCCGGCAAGCTCGCGGCCTACGCCCTCATCCAGTTCGCGGTGGGCGTCTACGGCGGCTACTTCGGCGGCGGCATCGGCATCCTGATGCTGGCGGCGTTCGCGGCGATGGGGATGGAGGACCTGCAGGCGATGAACGGCCTCAAGGCGGTGCTGGGGAGCCTCATCAACGGCGTCGCCATCGTCGCGTTCGGCCTCGCCGGCATCGTCGACTGGCCCCTCGCGCTGCTGATGGTGGCGGGCTCCGTCCTCGGCGGCTACGGGGGGGCATGGCTGTCGCGGCTGGCCCCGCCGCAGGACCTGCGGCTGCTGGTCATCTCCATCGGGCTGCTCCTGAGCGCGGCGTTCTTCGTGAAGTCCTTCGGGTAGCGCAAACCCAATCACCGGCCAGCCGCTGCCGGCGCACAGGTGCCGTGATGGTGCTCCCTCCCGCCGTCGAGGTCATCCAGGCCACCCTCGCGCCCGCCTTCATGATTTCCGGCACGAGCGTGTTCCTGAACTTCGCGCAGAACCGCCTCTTCCGGGTCATGGACCGCACCCGCTCCGCCGCCGCGTCCGACGAGGCGGGCGGAAGGGCGCGGCTGCTGCGGCGCGCGCACATGCTGCGCAACTCCATCGCGTTCGGCGTCTGCACCATCGGCCTCACCATCGCCTCGGCCATCCTGGTCATGGCGAGCGAGCTGTTCGCAGCCGGCGGGCTGGCCAACGCGGCGCCCTACTCCTTCGCGCTCGCGCTGCTCTCGTTCTTCGTGGCGCTGCTGCTGGTGTTCGCGGACACGGTGGTGTCGGTGCGCAGCGTCGAGCGGCCCTGAC